>JAHWLA010000037.1 GCA_019347595.1 Actinomycetota bacterium | reverse complement strand
GACGGGGCGTGCCCAGGGCTGTCGACGCCATGAACGCACCGTACCGACGCGGCGCGGCCTTGGATACCGTCCGTTCGCGCGGACGCGCCGTCGAGGAGGAACAGCCGTGATTCGTGGATGCGTGGCCTGGCCCGACGACATAGCCGAGCACTACCGCCGGGAGGGCTGGTGGACGGGTGAGACGTTGGCCGACCTGCTGCGGCAGCCTGCCCGCACGACCCCAGACCGCGTCGCCCTGGTGGCGGGCGGCCAGCGGTGGACCTACGCCGAGCTGGATGCCTGGTGCGACCGCGTGGCGGCGGGCTTCAGCGCCCTCGGGCTCGAGCCGGGGGACCGCGTGGTCGTGCAGCTCCCCAACGTGGCCGAGCTGGTGGCCACGGCCATCGCCCTTTTTCGTCTCCGCGTGCTCCCCGTGTTCGCTCTGGCAGCCCACCGCCGAGCCGAGGTCGTGGAGTTGAGCCGGGACAGCGGCGCCCGGGTGCTGGTCGTTCCGGACGTGCACCAGGGCTACGACTACCGCAACCTCGCCCGCGAGGTGCGCGCCGCCGTGGCGTCGGTGGAGAGGGTCGTGGTGGTCGGAGATGCGGCCGAGTTCGTGCCCTTCGCCGCCCTCGAGGCCGCGCCGCCTGCCATCGAGCTCGTTGCACCCGATCCTGCCGAGGTCGCGTTCTTCCTTCTCTCGGGTGGCACCACCGGGGTCCCCAAGCTCATCCCGCGCACCCACGACGACTACGCCTTCCAGCTCCGAGCCACCGCCGAGGCCATGAGGTTCGGCGAGGACGGCGCCTACCTCGCCGTGCTGCCCGTCGCGCACAATGCCGCTCTCGGCTGCCCCGGCGTGCTCGGCGCCCTGCGGGCGGGCGGCAAGGCTGTGCTGGCGGCCAGCGCCAGCCCTGACGAGGCCTTCCCTCTGGCGGAGCGTGAGGGTGCCACTCTCACGACGCTCATGCCGCCGCTCGTGGCTGTGTGGCTGGAGTTCGCCGAACTCCTCGACGCCCGAGTGCCGGGCCTGGTGGTGGAGGTGGGCGGCGCCCGCCTCGCCCCCGAGCAGGCGGCCCGGGTCGCCCCCGCCCTAGGCGCCACCCTGACCCATTGGTTCGGCATGGCCGAGGGCTTCCTCAGCTTCACCCGTCTCGACGACCCCGAACCCGTGGCCGTCGCCACCCAGGGACGGCCTCTCTGTCCGGGTGACGAGGTGCGGGTGGTCGACGGGTCCGGTGCCGACGTGCCGCCCGGCGCCACCGGCGAACTGCTGGTGCGAGGGCCAACGACGCTGCGCGGCTACTTTGCCGCCCCCGAGCACAACGCCCGCGCCTTCACCCCCGACGGCTTCCTGCGTACCGGCGATCTCGTCCGCATCGACGAGAACGGCAACCTCGTCGTCGAGGGCCGGCTGAAGGATGTGGTCAACCGCGGCGGGGAAAAGGTGTCGGCCGAGGAGGTGGAGGAGCACGCCGTCGCCCATCCACGGGTTCGGGCTGCCGCCCTGGTGGCCATGCCCGACCCGCTCATGGGCGAGAAGACCTGCCTGTTCCTCGACCTCGATGGCGACGACGTGGGCCTCGACGAGATGCGGACCTTCCTGGCCGGACGGGAGCTGGCCGAGTTCAAGCTTCCCGATCGGGTCGAGCGCGTGGACCGGCTGCCCATCACGGCCGTGGGCAAGGTCGACAAGGCTGACCTGCGGGCCCGGCTGGTCGCGGGTGAGGGCGAGGCCCCGCCGGAGCGGGAGGCCGCCGGGGTGCCGTGAGCGGTCGCATTTCGCCGGTGGGCGCTTCGCTGCTGCGGCTGGAGGACGCCCGCATGCTGACCGCGGGCGCCACCTACGTCGACGACCTCGTCCTCGACGGCGCCCTGCACGCCGTGTTCGTACGATCGACTATGGCGCACGCCGATGTCGTATCCATCGACATCGCCGAGGCCCGACGCCACCCCGGCGTCGTGAGCGTCTTCACCGCCGAGGACCTCTCACTGCCGCCGCTGCCTCCCGAGCCGGGCATGAGCGACCAGGCCATGCCGGAGCCGCTCCTGGCCACGGGCGTAGTGCGGTTCGTGGGCGAGCCGGTGGCGGTGGTGGTGGCCCTCTCCCGGGACCAAGCGGTCGACGCCGCCGAGCTGGTCGTCGTCGACTACGAGCCCCGCCATCCGGTGGTCACCGTGGAGGAGGCCCTGTCCGACGGTGTGCTGCTCCACGAGGCGTCGGGGACCAACACCTGCCTGAAGCTGGCCTTCGCCCGTCCCGCGACCCGGGCCGACGACCTGTTCGCCGAGTGCGAAGTTGTTGTTACCGCCCGCATCGTCAACCAGCGGCTGGCCCCGTGCCCGCTCGAACCCCGGGCGGGGGCGGCGGCGTGGGAAGGCGGCAGGCTGGTGTACTGGGCCCCCACCCAGGGCGTGCACCAGTGGCGGTCGGGTCTGGCCCGGCGGCTCGGGCTTGCCGAGGACGACGTGCGCGTCTGCACGCCCGACGTGGGCGGAGCGTTCGGTTCCAAGGCCGCCTGCCACCGCGAGGACGCTGTCGTGGCCTGGGCAGCCCGGGCGCTGGGCAGGCCCGTGCGCTGGGTGGAAACGCGGACCGAGAGCATGGTGGGACTCCCGCACGGACGGGGCCAGATGCAACACGTCACGCTGGGCGGCACCGCCGACGGCAGGTTGCTCGCCTATCGGCTCGACGTGGCGCAGGACGCGGGGGCGTACCCCCGGGTGGGGGCGGTGCTCCCGTTCGCCACCCGAACCATGCTTACCGGCGTCTACGACATCCCGCGCGCCAAGTTCACCTCGGCGGCCGTGGTAACCAACACCACGCCCGTGGGCGCCTATCGGGGCGCAGGCAGGCCGGAGGCCACCGCGGCCATCGAGCGGGCGGTAGACCTGTTCGCTCTCGAGGTGGGCATGGACCCGGTCGAATTGCGCCGGCGAAACTTCGTGACGCCCGATCGTTTCCCGTGGACGAGTCCCACTCGCGCCCGCTACGACAGCGGCGACTACGAGCAGGCGCTTGACGCCGTGCTGCAGGCCGTGGACTACCACGGGTTGCGGGACGAGCAGCGCCGCCGGCGGGAGGCGAGCTCGACGATGCAACTCGGAATGGGGCTGTCGGTATACGTCGAGATCACCAACCCCGACGGCGGTGGCGAGCGGGCTCGAATCGAACTGCACGAGGACGGGACCGTGATCGTGCGCAGCGGCGCCCAACCACACGGCCAGGGGCTTGACACCGCCTTGGCCGCCATCGCTGCCGACGTCCTCGGAGTGGCCGTCGAGGACGTCGTTGTGGCGCACGGAGACAGCGACGCGCTGGCGAGCGGAGGCGGCACCAGCGGCTCGCGGTCGCTTCAGACGGCGGGGCCCGCGGTAGCCGAGGCCGCCCGCCTCCTCGTCGACGAGGCACGCGATGTGGCCGCCAAGCTGATCGCCGCGGCGCCCGACGAGATTGCGTTCGACGCCACCGTCGGTTGCTTCCGTTCGGCGACGTACGAGCGGCCGGTTGTGGGCTGGCGGGAGATAGGGGCAGCGAGCGGGGGCCTGGCCGTCGAGGCGGTGTCGACGCCAGGCGGGGCCACGTTCCCCTTCGGCGCCCACGCCGCGGTGGTGGAGGTCGACACCGAAACCGGCGGCGTGCGCCTCCTAAAGCTCGTGGCGGTGGACGACGCCGGCCGGGTGGTGAACCCGCTGCTGTTCGAGGGCCAGGTCCACGGCGGCCTGGCCCAAGGCGTGGCCCAAGCCCTGTTCGAGGAGATGGCCTACGACGGAGAGGGCAACCCGATCACCGCCACGTTCGCCGACTACGGCATCCCGGGGCCGCGGGACCTCCCATCGTTTACCACCGTGGCCATGGAGACGCCTACCCCCAACAACGAGCTTGGCGTCAAGGGCATCGGGGAGTCGGGCGCCATCGGCGCCCCGCCGGCGGTACAGAATGCCGTGGTCGACGCGGTCGCCCACCTGGGGGTGCGCCACATCGACATGCCGCTCACGCCCATGCGGGTGTGGCAAGCCATCGAGGCGGCCCGCCTCTGACGCAGCCGACAGGGGATGCCGTCGGCTCAGCCCACCAAGCGGTAGAAGCGATGGAAGCGCTCGTCGATGGGCAGTACCTCGGCGCCGGCGAAGCCCGCCCGTACGGCCAGCGAACGCACCATGGAGGGGCGCAGCACGGTGCCGGTGGCCGACGACCCGGCGGGGGTGAGGCCCGCAGGCAGGCAGTGCAGCACGCTGGTGGCGTACTGGAAGCGCTCCACCTCGCCCGCGGGCGCTACGAACGACTCGGCTACCCGGGCATCCATCAGCAGGACGGTCCCGCCGTCGGCCCGCAGCCGCCGGCACGTCCTCAGCACGGCTACCGGCTCCGCCATCTCGTGGAGGGCGTCGAACAGGCATACCAAGTCGTAGCGGCCCGCCAGGTCGTCGCCGCTCGCGTCCCGAACCTCGAAGCGCACGCGGTCGGCCACCCCGGCGTCGGCGGCGTGTCTCCGTGCCAGTTCGATCGAGCCTGCATCGAGGTCGAAGCCGTCGATTGCGAGCATGGGATACACCTGCGCCAAGGCGACGGCCGCCCAGCCCGAGCCGCATCCGACATCGACCGCGCGGGCACCGGGCGCCGACAGCCGGAGGTGCACGTCGGGCAGCGCCTCGACCAGCCAACGGCCCAGCCCGTGCACGAACAGCCCCCGATTGGCGCCGCCGTGCCCGTGCCGCCAGTCCTCGCCGTAGGCATCATCGGGCACGCCTGCCCCGGTCTGGAATGCGTCGAGCAGGGCGGGCAGGGCTCCGGCCACGCCGCCGAGTGGCAGCACAGCAAGCGAAGCAATGGAGAACGGGCTGTCCGACAGGGTCAGCACCTCGGCGTGGGCCGGTGGCAGGGCGAACACGCGAGCGTCTGCCGGCTTGGCCACGTCATCGACGGCGAGGACGCCTGCGACGGCCTGCTGCTCCAGCCACTCGCGCACGTAGCGCTGCGCCGTGCCGGTGCGGGCCGCCAGCTCCGGCGCGGTGGCGGGGCCGCGGGCGGCCAAGTCGTTGTACAGGCCGAGACGGACGCCAAGGTAGGTGGCGATGAGCTCCTGGGTGGCCAGGCAACCCATCCAGATCCGCAGGCCGAACCGACGAGCGTCCTCGGGGTCGACGGAGGCCTCGACATCGGAATCGTCGGCGCTGGCCACGATCCCCACCATGGATCGGGCACAAGGGGGATGCATCGGGCGCGCGTCCGGAGACGGCGAGGCCGGTGCTTCGTACGCTCCACTCGATGCACCTGAACGTCTTCACGCAGTGCACGCCGTCGCCCCCCGTCGAGGGACAGTGGCGGAACCCAGCCGATCCCACCGTCACCGGGTACCGGCAGCTCTCGTATTGGACGGAGTTGGCGCGGAAGCTCGAGTCCGCCTGCGTGGACGCCCTGTTCTTCGCCGACGTCCACGGCATCTACGACGTGTATCGCGGATCGTGGGCCCCCGCCCTCGAGCACGCTGTGCAGATCCCAGCTGTCGACCCGATGCTGGTGATCCCGGCGGCGGCCGCCGTCACCGAGCACCTCGGCTTCGCCGTCACCTTCTCAACGACGTATCACGCTCCGTACGAATGTGCCCGCGTGTTCTCGTCGCTCGACCACTTCACCGATGGGCGGATCGCCTGGAACATCGTTACGTCGTACCTCGGATCGGCCGAGGCCAATGGTCTCGGCGAGCACCTCGCCCACGACCTCCGCTACGACCGAGGCGACGAGTACATGGAGGTGGTGCGGGCTCTGTGGGAGCGGAGTTGGGACGACGACGCAGTGGTGTGTGACCGGGCGGCGGGGGTGTTCGTGGACCCGACCCGCGTGCGCCAGATCGATCACCGCGGCCAGTGGTACACGGTGCGGGGACCGCACCAGTGCGAGCCGTCGCCTCAGCGAACTCCGGTGCTCTACCAGGCGGGTGACTCCGACCGCGGCATGACGTTCGCCGCCCGCCACGCCGAAGTCGCGTTCCTGACGCTGGCCGATCCCGAGGCGGGTCGGGCCAAGCTGGCCGACTTGCGCAGACGGGTGATCGAGCAGGGGCGCGCGCCCGACGCTGTGAAGGCGCTCCAGGGAATGCCGGTGATGGTGGGGCGGACCAAGGAGGAGGCCAAGGCCAAAGCCGACCTGTTCATGTCGCTCGTGAGCCACGAGGGGATGCTCACCAAGTGGTGCGGTTGGATGGGCATCGACCTTGCCGCCTACCCGGACGACGCGCCGGTGGGCGACATCCGGTCGGAGGGCAGCCGCGGGTTGCTCGGCTTCCTCGCTCGGATCGATCCCGAGCGGGCTTGGACCGTGGCGGACGTGCGTCGGATCGTGGCCGTGCCACCACGAGTGCACTTGCGGCGGATGCTGTACGGGACGCCCGAAAAGGTGGCCGACCGGATGGAGGAGTGGCTGGAGGTCTCTGGGATCGACGGGTTCAATCTGTTCTGCTGCCCGCCCGCCAGCGGGGTGGAGGACGTGTGCGACCTCCTGATCCCGGAGCTGCAGCGCCGGGGGCTGTTCCGCACCGCCTACGACCCGGGCGAGCGGACGCTGCGGGAACGGTACTTCGGCACCGGACGCGCTCGGCTGCCGTACGAGGGTGCGGAACCTGCCCTAGCGGCGCCCCACTGACGCCGTCATGCGCGAGTACCCCGCGTCCGCCGGGCAGCGCCTGCTCTGGTTTCTCGGGCACCACGCAAGCGACGCCGGCCTGCTCTGCCCGCTGCTGTGCCGCATTCGAGGCCGCATCGACGCGGGGACCCTGGAAGCGGCAGTGGCAACCCTGACGAGACGGCACGGTTCCCTGCGGACCACGTTTTCAGGCCGAGGCCGCCGGCTCATGCAGGTGGTCCACGACGCGGAGGTTCCACCTCCACCTGTCGCAGTGATCGACTTGTCGGGCTCGCCCGACCCGGCGGCCGCCCTGCGAGCCGCCGTGGCGTCGGAGCTCGCCGAGCCTGTCGACGTCTCCGCATGGCCGACGCGCACCACCGTTTGGCAGTTGGGGCCGGCCGACCATGCCCTCGCCTTCTCGATGCATCACCTGGTGAGCGACTCGTGGTCGTGCGGCGTGCTGTTCCGGGAGCTGGCCGTCCTGCTCGACGAGCGCGAAGGCGAGCTAGAGCCGGTGGGGTGGCAGTACCCCGCGTTCGCCGAGTGGCAGCAGTCCGCCTTGGTCGACGGCGAGCTGCGGCCGCAGGTCGACTACTGGCACCGTCGGCTGGCCGGTTGTGTGCCGCCGCGGCTGCCGTTGCGGCCCCGGGGCGAGGCGGCCCGCGGGCAGCGCGCCGTCGCCCAAGCCCATCTCGACGCCGACACCACGGCCCGACTGCACCGCCTGGCGCGTGAGCAGAGGACCACGCCATTTGCCGCGCTTCTTGCCGTCTACGACGCCGTGCTTCAGGAGGCCACCGGCGAGTCCGACTTGGCGGTGGCCTCGCTGATGGCCAATCGTGTGCGACCCGAGCTACGGAGCACCGTGGGGTTCGTCGCCAACCTCGTCGTGCTGCGCACCCGCCTGCGTCGACATGCCACGTTCCTGGACGTGTTGCGGGCAGCCGACGCCACCGCGGGCGAAGCCTTCATCAATCAGGGCGTGCCGCTCCACGTCGTGCCGCAGGCGTCACTTGAGCGTGACGGGGTTCGAGCCCAGGACGTGGTGCTCCAGCTCATGCCCGAGCCCATCCAGCAGACAGTGCACGCGGGCGGCGTGGAGTTGGAGGGGATCGTGCCCGAGGATCTCGGCCGCTTCGACTTCGAGTTGGCGCTGGTGCCGAGTGGGGGCGGCCTCCACGCGCTGCTGTACCACGACTCGGGCCGCTTGCCTGCGGGCTACGCCGAGGAGTTCGTCGCCCGGTTCGTGGAGGCCGCCCGGGCCGCGGCGGCCAACCCCCATCGTCGCACCGACCGCCTGGCCGGATGAGACGTCGACTCACCTGTGGAGCGAATGGGTGGGTAGGGAGACTCAGGCTTTGATGCGTTCGATGAGGGTGCCCGCGGTGGCGTCGCTTATGGGGTATGGAGCGTAGAAGCGGAAGCGGTCGACGAGGTCGCCGTAGCGCTCGGCGAGGCCACGGCTCACGATGTCGGGCTCGCCTACCACCGCGAACGTTTCGAGGATGGTGTCGTCGATCGCGTCGCCCATCTTCGCCCACTCGCCCTGCTTCGACAGCGCGTTGAGCTCGGTCTGCAACTCACCCCAGCCGTGCAGTTCGAGCACGCCGCGGTAGGCAGGCGTCGACGCGTAGAAGGCGATCTGCTGGCGCACGGCCGTGGTCGCTACCTCCATCGCCTCCTCGGTTTCAGCAGTCACGATGAACGCGGACAGCGAGAGCTCCACGTCGGCCCGCGTACGGCCTGCCTTGGCCGCCCCCCGCTCGATAGCGGGCACGGTGACCCCGCGCAGGTAGCGCTCGGTGGTGAAGGCGTGGGCGAGCACGCCGTCGGCCACCTCGCCTGCCACTTCGCTCATATGCTCGCCCACTGCGGCGAGGAAGACCTTCGGCGGACCGTGCTCACTCGCCCTCGGGGTGAAAAACGGCGTCATCAGCGTGTGCCGGTAGAACTCGCCCTGGAAGTCGAGCTTGGTCCCGTTGTCCCAGCAGTCCCAGATGGCGCGCACGGCGACGACGAACTCGCGCATGCGTGCCGTCGGCCGTGACCACGGCATGGAGAATCGCTTCTCAATGTGGGGCTTGATCTGGCTGCCGAGGCCGAGGATGAAGCGGCCCTTTGAGAATGTCTGGAGGTTGTGGGCAGCGGCGGCCGTCGTCATGGGGCTGCGGGCGAAGGCGACGGTGATGGCGGTGCCGAGCTCAAGCCGGCGCGTGTGCTCAGCGGCGAGCAGCAGGGGGAGGAAGGGGTCGGTGTTGGTCTCGGCCGACAGCACGCCGTCGTATCCCAGTTCCTCGGCCCGACGGGCGGCCGCGGGCGTGTCGTGACTGAACCCGATGGTGCCGTCGACCTTCATGGATAGGGAGGAGTTATGACTGAGTTGGCCATCGCAGTCGGGGTGGCTGCCCAGCCGGCCATTCCCTGCTCCGCTCTAGATCGTCAGTCGACGACGGCCAGCAGCGCGTTGACCACGTGGTCCTCGACGTGCCGCACGGTGGTGATCGTCCGGGCCGTCTCCTCGTCGATCGCCTCCAGCTCGAACTCGTCTTCGAGTGCGAACGCCATCTCCAGAAGGGCAAGCGAGTGGTACTCCAGCTCGTCAACCAGGTTCGTGCTGCCATCTCGGTAGGCCTCGGCGTTGGGCGCCAGCTCGAGGATGAGCGCGCGGACGAGCGATCGGATCTCGTCCTCGGTGCGTCCGGCCCCGTCGGTGGTCGGGTCTGACACGTTGACCTCCTGGTCTCAGATATTCGCCACCGAGGTGGCCGCGGTGGATTCCGTCAGCGTTCCATCGAGGAAGGCCGACCACAGCAGGCGACGCTTTGGCTTCCCACTCGACGTGAACGAGATCGTGCCTCGGGGGCCGTTGACAATGACCACGCGCGCGCCCGACGCGTGCCGACGAACCGCTCGCTCGGCCGACTCGAGCTGCTCGGGCCGCGCCTCCTCGAACACCATGACCACCGTGGGTTCCTCGCCCACGGCGCCGAGGGCGGCGGCCACCCGCCCGGCGGGGACGCCCTCGGCCACGACGACGGCCTCCACGTCCTCGGCGAAGACGGCCCGGCCCCGCACCTTCATGCTGTCGCCCATGCGGCCAAGTACGTACAACTGGCCGTCGACCACGAACCCGGCGTCGCCCGTGCGCAGCACGCCGTCGGCGAAAGAGGTCAGCGAGGCCGAGGGGCTCGTGGTGGTGTAGCCCGCCGCCACCGACGGGCCCTCGACCTGGATCTCGCCCACCGTCTGCTCCGGAAGCTGGCGGCCGTCGTCGTCGACGACCGTGATGTGGAAGCCGGACAGCGGCCGGCCCGACCCCACCATCCCGACACCGACTCCCGCTGGCTGCAGCCGTACCGGTTGGCCCATGGCGATGCTGTCGGGGTCGATTACCACTTTGGACCAGACCTCCTCGAGCGGCAGGCCGGTGGCGGCCAGCGTGGCCTCGGCCAGGCCGTAACCGGAGCGCATCGCATTGGGCTTGAGGCCGTGGGGAGTGAGCAGCCGCTGGAAGCGGGCAAAGCTCTCGGGGTTGAGGCGTTCGGCGCCGATGATGACCGCCCGCCAGGCGGAGAAGTCCATCCCCTCGAGCCACTCGGGCTTGACCTTGCGGACGATGTACTCCAGCCCGAAGTTGGGCATGGCGGTCACGGCGCCTGCGTGCTCGCCAAAGATCCGCACGAAGCGCAGCGGCGTGTGGATGAACTGCTCGGGCTGGAGCAGCCAGATGTCGGTCCCCGCCGTCATGGGCGTAACGAGGCAGCCGACCAAGCCCATGTCGTGGTGGATAGGTAGCCACGAGCCCAACGGGTCGTTTGTAGTGAACCCGATCCACTTGCGGATGGCGGCGGTGTTGGCCGCGAGCGCCGTGTGGGGGACGCGCACGCCGCGGGAGCGGCCGCTCGATCCAGACGTGAACTGGACCAGAGCGGTGTCGCCTGCCCCGGCAACTGCCCCTGTGTCGCCGTCGGCCAGGACGGCGGGGATAGGCACGGCTCGGACGGCGGCAGAGGTCACGATGGGCTCCAGGAGGGGCAGCAGGTCCTCGTCGGCCACCAGCAGGGCAGGTTGCGACACCGCCAGTACACCCTGCACGTGGGTCTCATAGGTGGCGGGATCCTGGAACACCAGCGGTGGTGCTACCGGGGATGCGGCCGCCCCCGCCAGCATGCTGCCGAAGAGGGCAGCGACGAAATCCGGGCTGGAGCGGGCCACCACCGTCACCACATCGCCGGGCCGCACTCCGGCCCGGGCCAGGCCGCGGGCGAAGCGGATAGTGCGCTCGGCCAGTTTCTCGTAGGGCCACCGGGCCCACTCCTCGCCGTCCATCGCAAACCGGATACCTCGGTCGTCGGTGGCGGCGTCGAGCCAGGAAAGGACGCTGGAGTCGGTCACGATGCGGAAGGTACGACGACTCGTTGGCAGTGCGCACCTGCGCGCAAGCGGCAGTCGGTTACTCGGCCCGGGCGTTCATCTGCGCAAACGCCGCAGTCGCGCGGATCGCGCGGCCGTTGCTCCGGCCACGGGACGTGCGCACCATCACGAGGTTCTCGATGAGCGAGCGCGCACGGCGGGCGTCACGACAGAGGAGGCACGGTGAGCAATCACGACGCGCAAGACGTCGACGAGGCAGACGGGGGCTGCATCGTCGTAACCGGCGCGTCGCGCGGCATCGGACGCCGGGTGGCCGTGCGCCTGGCCCAGGAGGGTTACGACATAGCCGCCTGCGCGCGCACTGTCGGGGAGGAGGCGACAAAAGCTGTGGCCGAGATCGAGAGCTACGGCGTCCGCTGCCTGTTCCAGGCGGTGGACGTCTCCGACACGGCCGCGGTGGAGGCGTTCGTGGAGGAGGCCGAACAACTCGCCCCCCTGGCCGGACTTGTGAGCTCGGCCGGGATCGTCGCCGATCGGCCCTTGGCCCTCATGCCTCCCGAGGACTGGCACCGCGTGATCGACACGAACCTCACCGGCACGTACAACGTGAACCGGCCCGTCGCTTATCGCCTCATCAAGCGAGGCGGCGGCGCCATCGTGAACGTTTCCTCCATCGCCGGCGTGTACGGGAACGTCGGGCAGACCAACTACGCGGCGAGCAAGGCCGGGATCATCGGCCTCAGCAAGTCCCTCGCCAAGGAAGTGGCCTCGTACGGCATCCGGGTGAACGTGGTGGCGCCCGGGTTCGTCGAGACCGACATGACCGCCGGCCTCACGGAGAAGCAGCGTGCTGCGGCCGCCCAACGGGTGCCGCTGAAGCGCTTCGGCACCACCGACGACGTGGCCGAGGTCGTGGCCTTCCTCCTCTCCGACCGGGCTTCGTACATGACCGGGCAAGTGATCCAGGTCGACGGAGGGATGACGCTGTGACCGCGGTGGTCGACAGCACCCTCGCCGACGTGGCACAGCACAACGGAGCCGTCTTCGCCGCGCCCCTGACGGCGGTCGACCGAGTGGAGGCGGAGTCCGACGGGCCCCGCCTCCTCGTGTCCGCCGGCAAGGCTGTCGACCGGAACGACCCCTACATGCACGGCCACTTCCCCGGTCGGCCCGTCTACCCCGGGGTGTTCCTTGTCGAGACCTTCGGCCAGGCCGCGGCGGTCGCCCTGGCCCGGCACACCGGCCGTTCGTGGGAGCTGCGCCGCATTGATTCGGTGCGGTTCCTCGCACCCCTCGTGCCGGGCGACGTGGTGGAGGTTGACCTGGTGGTGGAGACAGGTGCCGAGACGGCGCGAGTGCGGGGCACGGCGCGCCGCCAGGACGGCGTGAAGGTCGGCGAACTGGCGGGCGTGATGGCCGAGGTGGTGTTCCCGCAGGATGAAGGGGAAGACGATGCGTGAGCACGTCGCCGCGCTCCTGCCGCAGGGCCACCCCATGGTCCTCGTCGACCGCGTCGATCGGCTGGAGCCTGGCGATTCGATCGAGGCGATCAAGGCGGTCACCGCGAGTGAGCCGTGCTTCGCCCGGCTGGATCAAGGGTGCCCGAGCCGGGCGTGGGCGTACCCGTTCTCGCTGGTGATCGAGTCGTTCGGCCAGGCTGCCGCCCTGCTGTGGCTGTCGACGGTCGACGACGACGGCCCGAAGCCGGACCGCCTGTTGATGTTCGCCGCCGCTCGCGGCGTGGAGCAGCACGCCGCGATCCATCCGGGAGACGTCATGCGCCATGTCGTGCGCCTCGACCACGTGGTAGGCGACAACGCCTTCGTCACCGGCCATACGCAGGTCGGCTACCGGCTGGTTGCGTCGTTCGGGTCGATGGTCGCGGTCACCCGCCCTACCGACATCCTCGTCGACACCCGGATCGCGGCGGTCGTGTCGTGATCATGAGTACATCCCCACAGGAGGAGCAATGACCACCACCCTCAGCCACATCGACGAGCTGCGCGAGATCGCCGCCGAGGTGCTCGAACTCGAGCCCGAGGAGATCGACGACCACGCCGATTTCGTGGAGGAGTACGAGGCCGACTCGCTGCGCGCCATTGAGATCCTGGCCCGCATCGAGAAGAAGTACCGCGTCTCGATCCCGCAGTCGGAACTCGCCGAGATGCGCAACCTGGCGGCGGTGCACGCTGTCGTGGCCCGCTACGCGGGGTGGCAGGACTGAGTTGTGCCGCGTGTCGTGGTGACCGGCCTCGGCCCTGTGTCGAGCATCGGCATCGGTAAGGACGCGTTCGTCGATTCCCTCCGGTCCGGCCGCTCGGGGATCTCGCGGATCACGTCCTTCGACCCCAGCGGATTCCCGCACGTTCGGGCTGGTGAGGTGGGCGCCTTCGTCCCCGACGCCCTTCTTGCGCGCCTCGACCCCAAGCAGTGGGGGCGTTCGAGCCAGTTCGCAGCGGCGGCCGCCCGCCTTGCGCTGCAGGACGCTGGCCTCGAGCTCGACCCGCCTCACGCCGACCGGGTGGGTACGGTGATCGGAACCACCAGCGGCGAGTCGCAGGTGGTGGAGGCGCTCAGCGCCGAGTTGGTCGAGCACGGGTTCGAGGGCATGTCGGCTGAGCTCTGGGCCAAGCTGCCCGCTGACCGGCTGGCCTGCGCCGTGGCGGAGGAGGTGGGAGCGGCAGGCGAGGCGGTCACGCTGGCCACCGCCTGCTCGGCTAGCAACTACGCCATCGGGTATGCCTACGACCGGCTGGCCGAGGGCGATGCCGACGTGGTTCTGGCGGGCGGCGCCGACTCGGTGTGCCGGTGGGCGCACGCGGGCTTTTTCCGGCTGGGGGCCCTGACGGAACACGCTTGCGCGCCGTTCGACCGTGATCGCTCGGGCATCCTCACCGGCGAGGGAGGTGCCGTCCTCGTGCTGGAGACGCTCGACCACGCGCGGGAGCGCGGCGCCCGGCCGTATGCCGAGGTATTGGGCTACGGCCTCAACTGCGACGCCCACCACATGGTGTCTCCCAACGCCGCCAGCATCGCTGCGTGCATGCGTCTGGCCCATCGCAACGCGGGCATCGAGCCCGCCCAGGTGGACTACGTGAGCGCCCACGGGACGGGCACGCCGGCCAACGACGTGGTGGAGGCCACCGCCCTGCGGGAAGTGTTCGGCGAGCGAGTCCCGCCGACCAGCTCGATCAAGTCGATGATCGGTCACACCATGGGCGCGGCCAGCGGCTTCGGCGCTATCGCCTCGAGCCTGGCTATCGCCCA
>JAHWLA010000222.1 GCA_019347595.1 Actinomycetota bacterium | reverse complement strand
AGGACCTCGCCGCCTTGCGAACGGGCCACCTGCGCGGCCAGCAGACCGATGGGGCCCGGCCCCACCACGACCACGCGGTCGCCCGCGGTCACCACATCGGGGTCGAGCAAGCAGTTGGCCACGCACGCCAGCGGCTCGGCCAAGGCGGCCGCGTGGTCGTCGAGCCAGTGGGGCAGGCGGTGGAGGTTGCCGACGGGGACGACGAGGTGCTCGGCGAACCCGCCGTCGGCCTTGGAGCCGATGGAGCGGCGGTCGGCGCACAGGTTGGGCCGGCCGCTGCCGCAGTGGGCGCAGGCGCGGCACGTCGCGTAGTAGGTCTCGGTGACCACCCGTGCGCCCAACCAGGCCGGCTCGACGCCGTCGCCAACACCGGCCACCACGCCGGAGATCTCGTGGCCCATGACCACGGGAGGGTTGGTGCCGTACTCGCCCGCTTCGATGTGCAGGTCGGTGCCGCACACGCCGGCGGCGTGCACCTCGATCACCACCTCGCCTGCGGCGGGCGTCGGCGTGGGGCGCTCCGACAGGCCGACGTGGCCCGGTCCCGGCGCCAGCTTGGCGACGACTTTCACGGCCGAGTGGCCCGGGGCCGGAGCTGACCGGGTACGGGGGCCGGGGCGGCGGCCGTCCCCGCCTCGTCATGGGTCGCCATGGCGCCGAACCGTAGCAAAATTGGATCCAATCGAGCCATACTGGCTGGCTGCTTGCTTCCTGAGAAAGGTTGACGATCCAGATGTCGGAGTTCCTCGTCGAGATCGCCATCCGCCTCCCGAGCGACGTGGGCGAGGCCGAACGGGCGCGCCTGCTCGCCGACGAGGCGGCGCAGGGGCGGCGCCTGCGTGCGTCGGGGAGCATCGTGCGGCTGTGGCGGGTGCCCGGGCGCTTCGCCAACGTCGGCATCTGGGCGGCGGCCGATGCCACGGAATTGCACGCCCTGCTGATGTCGCTGCCGCTCTATCCCTTCGCCGACATCGACGTGCGCCCCCTCGCCCGTCACCCCTTGGAGGAGTGACCTCCGGCGCGGCGGTGGAACAGCTCCATGTGTTGCGCCAGGCGCAGCCGCGCCCGCTCGATGTGGAGGCGGACGATGTTCTCGCCGCCACGCCCGTCGCTCTCGGCGAGGGCGGCCACCATGAGGCGGTGGTCGCACTGGAACAGCTCGTAGTCGGCGGGTGCGAACGTCCCCACCAGGGCTCGGCGGTAGTGCTGCGTGGTGTTCCAGAACGTCGTCACCAGGCCGACCAGCCGCCGGGCGTCGGCGCCTGCGTAGCAGGCGAGGTGGAACTCCCGATCGGCTTCGATCCACGCCCGCACGTCACCGACGCTCGCCTCGACCTTGTCGCATTGCCGGCGCACGGCGTCGAGCTGCGCGGCGGAGAGCCGGCCTGCGCTCTCGCTGAAGGCCAATGGCTCGAGGCGCTCGCGCATCTTGTAGATCTCGACGCACTCGTCGAAGTCGAGGACGGCGACGCGGGCGCCGCTGTGGGGCCGGATGGTGACGAGCCCCTCGGCTTCCAGGTGCCGCAGCGCCTCGCGGACGGGGATGCGACTGACACCGAGCTCGTTGGCGATGCTCTCCTGGCGGATGGGCGCACCGGGCGCCAGGCCGCCGGAGAAGATGGCGTCGCGGATGTGGCGCGCCACCGCCTGCGCCATGGGCTCGTACGTCGCGCTGGGAGCTGCGGTCATGTGCTGGTGACCCCTCGGGCGTTCGGCGCCGGCGCCGAGGCGGTTCTCGCCTAGGCGTTGTGCCGGTCCCCGATGTCACCACGCCACGCCGAGCGAGTGCAACCGGACGCACGTCGTCGTCCGAGTCCACCCGCCCCCTAGGATTCGCGGCGTGGCGCAACATGCTCTCTCTCTGCGCGAACGCAAGAAGCAGCGCACGCGCGCCGAGATCATCGAGGCGTCCAAGGCGCTGTTCCGCCGACAGGGCTACGAGGCCACGACGCTCGAGCAGGTCTGCGCCGAGG
Organism: Actinomycetota bacterium; assembly: GCA_019347595.1. Lineage (GTDB taxonomy): Bacteria > Actinomycetota > Acidimicrobiia > Acidimicrobiales > JAHWLA01 > JAHWLA01. The sequence continues at coordinate 1,644 of JAHWLA010000222.1, read as the reverse complement.
TCGAGATATCCGTCCCGACGCTCCTGTCGTACTTCGCCTCCAAGGAACGGCTGGCCCTTGCCGAGGATTGGTACGGCTTCGAGCGGGTGCGGGCGCGCATCGAGGATCGTGAGCGCTCGGAGAGCACCATCGCCATCTGGCGTTCCTGGGTGAGCGAGACGGCGACGTGGATGGAGAAGAACCGGCGCGACCAGCTCAAGTGGCTCGGCTTCGAAACCGGGACCCCGGCGCTCGTCCGTGCTCGCCTCGCCTTGTTGCAGGCGTACGAGGACCTGCTGGCGGGGGGCATCGCCGTGGATGTCGACAGCGACCCGGAGACCGACCTCTCAATCCGCCTGACGGCGACGACGCTCGCCTTCGGGTATCGCACCGTCGCCCGCCAGTGGCTGGCGAGCCGGGGTACGAGCGACCTGGTCGCCAATGCCAACCGGGCCGTCGACCTCGCGGTGGAGCAGTTGCGGGTGACCTACCCACAAATTTGAGTCACTCAAGTTGTAGCGCGAGAGTGCTCGTGCCGCCGCTACGACTGGAGTGAGCATGAGCGACTTCGAGACCGTGCTGTACGAGACCCCGCGCCCTGCGGTCGTCCGCATCGTCCTCAACCGCCCGGAGACGCGCAACGCGCAGGACACGCGGATGCTCTACGAGCTCAACGCGGCCTTCGACCGGGCGGCGCAGGACGACGAGGTCAAGGTGGTCGTCCTCGCCGCCAACGGCCCCCATTTCTCGTCGGGGCACGACCTTCGTGAACGAGGGGCGCGGGCGACCATGGCCGAGTTCCCGACGGTGGGGACGTGGTGCGGCTTCGAGTGCGCGGGTGCCGAGGCGCAGATGGCGCGGGAGAAGGAGCTGTACCTGGGCTTGTCGGAGCGGTGGCGCAACATCCCGAAGCCGACCATCGCCGAGGTGCAGGGCAAGGTCATCGCCGGCGGCCTCATGCTCGTGTGGCCGTGCGACCTCATCGTCGCCGCGGATGACGCGCTCTTCGCCGACAACACGGTGACGATGGGCGTGCCGGGCGCCGAGTTCTTCAACCACCCGTGGGAGGTCGGCGTGCGCAAGGCCAAGGAGATGCTGTTCACGTCCGACTTCGTGACCGCGGCCGACGCGCATCGCCTCGGCATGGTCAACCACGTCGTGCCGGCTGCGGAGCTCACGGAGTTCACCTTGACCTTGGCGGCCAAGATCGCCGAGCGCCCGCTCTTCGCCCTGAAGCTCGCGAAGGAGGCGGTCAACACCGCACAGGACGCACAGGGGCGGGTGACAGCGATGCAGACCTCGTTCGCGCTGCACCAGCTTTCGCACAGTCACAACATGACAGTGCACGGCACGCTGGTGGACCCCAGCTTCCTCAAGGGGAGCCTCCCGCGCGCCGAGCAGCGCGCCTGACGCCCGTCCCGCCGTGTCGTGCCGCCCGGTACCCCGGCCTGCCGGCCGTCCGCTTCGAGACGGTGCACCCGCACACCACTGCGTCGCTCTCCCTCGATGCAGGCGATGGCGTCCTGTTCGTCGACGCACCGTCATCGAGCGCTGACATGGTGAAACCGAGGTAAGGGCACCGGGTGAAGCAGGAATGCGCGGTTCGGCACGAAGCGGCAGGACGCGATCGAGGCACTGGGGGCGACCCTGCTCTTCCTGAACCGG
>JAHWLA010000221.1 GCA_019347595.1 Actinomycetota bacterium | reverse complement strand
ACCATGGGGACCGAGTCCATGTACGCGTCGCACAACGGCGTAACGATGTTGGTGGCGGCCGGGCCGCTCGTCACCATGGCGACGCCAGGACGGCCGGTGGCATGCGCGTAGCCCTCCGCCATGTGCCCCGCCCCCTGCTCGTGGCGCACGAGGATGTGGCGGATGGTGGAGTCGATGATGGGGTCGTAGACGGGGAGGATCGCACCCCCGGGGAGGCCGAACATGACCTCCACGCCCTCCATTTCGAGGCTCTTGATGAGGGCTTGCGCCCCGGTCAGTTTCATCGGGTTTCTCCAGGCGACGGATCGGCGAAAGCGGGCAGGAAATGAAAACGACCTCCCGGTTGGGAGGTCGTGGACGCACGCGCGGGGTGGCGGCGTGCGTCTAGGTGATGATTACGAGAAGAAGGGCGACGGACATCACCGGCAATCCTCGCACCAACCAGCCCCGGTTGGCAACCCCCGGTTGTCCTCGGCCACTATCTCGGCCCGATCGGCTCTCCCCGGGGGACGGCGTGCCGATGTGAGGACAGCATCGACACATCCCGGGGGCGGGCATGGACCAGGACAAAAAAGGCGCACCGAGGACGGCCGCGCCGCGCGTCCCGCTCGCGCGCCGAGTGGCTGCGGCGATGCTTGCCGTCATGGCGGCGCTTGTCGTCGTGCACACACCGCCCGCCGTTCAAGCAGACGGCCCCCGCATCGACCCCACACGCGTGCGCTGGAGCCGCTTCCGCCCCGACATGATCACGTCGGTCCGCACCACGCGGCCGGTCGTCGCCATGTCGTTCGACGACGGCCCTCACCCCGACTACACCTCGTACGTCCTCGACGTACTGCGCCGCCACGACGCCCGCGCCACGTTCTTCGACGAGGGCGCTTCCGTGCTCGCCCACCCCGAGCTGGTGCGGAGGACGGTGGCCGAAGGTCACGAGGTCGCCAACCACACGTTCACCCATCCCGACCTGCCGCCCCTGCACTACGCGCAGGTGGTGGACGAGGTTCGCCGCACGGCGCGCGCCTTCCAGGAGGCGGGCGTCGCCGCTGCTCCCTTGTTCCGCCCGCCCCGCGGCCGGTTCGATCGTGAGGCGGCGGACGCCGTTCGCTCCACCGGGCTGACGACCGTCGGTTGGAACGTCTGCGTGGAGCGGTTCCTGGCGACGTTCCCCGACGACAGCGAAGCGGTGGCCGCCATGCTGGATCGCGTGCGCCCGGGCTCGATCGTGCTGGCCCACGACGGCGGCGTCCCCGATCGCAGCCGGACGATGGCCGTCCTCGCGGGGTTGGTCGGCGGGTTGCGGCAACGCGGCTACGACGTCGTGACGGTTGGAGAACTGCTGCGCGACGCAAGATGAAGACGTGCCCCGCGCCCTGATGCTCGTGCTCGCGCTCCTCGTCGGAGCGTGCAGCGACGACGAACCGGCCGCCGAGCAGGCGCTCCGGGACGCAGAGCCGATCGTCTACGTCGCCGTCGGCGCCAGCGAGACGGTCGGCGTGGGGGCGGGCGACCCGACACTGGCGTGGCCCGAGGTGTTCCGCCGCACGGCGCTTCCGCCCGATGCCCGGTTTACATCGCTCGGCGTGTCGGGGTCGACCGTGGCCGCCGCACTCGAGCGACAGGTGCCGCGAGCCGTCGAGCTGGAGCCGACGCTCGTCACCGTATGGCTCAACGTCAACGACCTCACCCGGTTCGTGCCCCCCGAGACCTTCGAGGGCAAGCTGCGCGAGCTCGTGCGCCGTCTGCGCCGTGACGGCGAGACGACGGTGCTCGTTGCCAACACGCCGGCCCTCGACCGCCTGCCTGCCGTCACCCGCTTCGGGCTCGACCCGGCGCTCGTCGACAGCGTGGTCGGCGCCTACAACGAGGCGGTCGACCGTGTCGTGCGCGACGAGGGCGCCGTGCTGGTGGACCTGCACGCGGCCTCGCTGGCGGCGCGGGCCCAGGGCAAGGAGGCGGGCTACATCAGCGGCGACGGGTTCCATCCCAGCGCCGCGGGCCACGAAGCTGCGGCCGCCGCCTTCGCCGTGGCCTACCGGGCGTCGGTGACCGCGGCCGGGAGGTAAGCAGCGAGGAACGCCTCCGACGCCTCGATCTCCTCCAGCGGCACGGCGCTGTGCAGGCCGGGTTGCACGTGCAGGCGCTTGTCGATCGACCCGATGGCGTCGAACAGCGCGAGGACATCGCCACGCGGGAACAGCTCGTCGTCCCACTGCTGGAGGAACAGCACGGGGCACGAGATGCGGGGCGCGTCGGCGGCCAGGCGAGCGGCCGGCGGACCGGTGAGGCCGGCGAGGCCGAGCACGGCGACTTGGATGCGCGGCTCGGCGGCGACGAACGGGAGCCCGAGCAGCGTGCCCATCGACATGCCCCAGTAGCCGAGGCCCGTCTGCCCAAGGCCCTCGGCGTCGAGGGCAGCGAGCACGGCGTGCAGCTCGCCGACCGCTTGGTCGGTGACCTCCGGCTTGGTCCACATGCTGACGATGTCGGCCATGGCGCCGACGACGCGGGCGCCGTGGCCGGGGAAGTCGACCGACGCGGCGGAGATGCCGTGATGGCGCACCAGCCGGCGGGCCAGGCTGACGAGGTACGGCGTCTGCTTGTCGAGCGTGGCGCCGTGGCCGAGGAGCACCAAGGGCCGCGCCCCCTCGCTGCCTTCGGGCGTCCACAGCACGCCGGGCACGTCGCCGACGAGAAACGGCTGCTCCACGACGCCCCTCGAGACCACGGGTTCGCCCACGCGCTCCATGCCGGCGACCCTACCCCCGCCGTCCCGAGTACATGGCGTACGGATTTCGTACGCCATGTACTCGGGACGTGGGGTGGTCAGATGGGGAAGCGCTCGCGAAGCCAGTCGGCCAGCAGCGGATCGACGACGACGACTCCCGAGTCGGACGATGCCAAGTCGCCACTGTCGAGCAAGGTCTGCCGAGCGTGGGTGGCGGCGCCCGACGACAAGTCGAGCAGGTCGGCCTCGGCGCCGTAGATGCTCCCCGACCGCGCCACCGCCCTGAGCACCGCTCGCTCGCCGCGTTCGAAGCCCGAGTACAGCCGCTCCATTCCCTCGGCGACAGCCCGGCGGACCTCGACGACCGCGGCCACCCACTCGTTACCGCCGGCCGTTCCCCCTGGTGCCGTGTGACGCCAACACGCATCGGCGAGTTGCATCGCCCTCTGCGGGTGGCCGCCGGTGAACGAACTGATGAGGCCGGCGACATGGCCCGCCTTCCTGCCCGTGCCCGCAAACCCGGCGGCGACGATGTCCTCGACCGTGGCAACGGAAAGCGGTCCGATCTCGACCAGATCGGCCTGCCCGTAGAACGGCTCGGCTCTTTTCGTGAACAGCGTCCGCATCATCGACGGGTACGACCCTGCGAACACGATCCCCAACTCGTTGTAGTGGTGCTGGAGAGCCGTCCGCAACGCACCCGCCGCGCCGGCAACGCGGCCGATCGACGAGAACTCGTCGACGACGAGAAGCGTCGGCCGGCGGGCTGCCGAGCGGACGAGCACGTCGAGCAGCGCTTGGAACGTCAGGTTCGGGTCGGGCCGGTTCCGCGGGGGACCGGTGAGATCGACCTTGATGAGCCCGAGGTTCACGGACACGGCGGCGGCGATGGTC
>JAHWLA010000220.1 GCA_019347595.1 Actinomycetota bacterium | reverse complement strand
TCGCCATCCGCGAGGGCGGCCGCACCGTGGGCGCCGGCCGCGTCGTCAAGATCCTGAAGTAACGAGCGAGAACCGAGCGCACCGATGGCTGCCGACAAGCAGAAGATCCGGATCAGGCTGAAGGCCTACGACCACGAGATCATCGATCAGTCCACCAAGAAGATCGTGGAGACCGTGGTCCGCACCCAGGCCAAGGTCCGCGGCCCGGTGCCGCTGCCGACCGAGAAGCACCGCTACACGGTGATCCGGTCGCCGCACAAGTACAAGGACAGCCGCGAGCACTTCGAGATGCGCATCCACAAGCGCCTGCTCGACATCGTGGAGCACAGCCCCAAGACGGTCGACTCGCTCCAGCGCCTCGACCTGCCCGCGGGCGTCGACATCGAGATCAAGATCCAGTAACACCCCCCCACTTCGAATTGGGAGGCAAAACGGTCGCTGAGGCGACCGTTTTGCATGCCGGAACGAGTGCAGCGCCACTCGGCCGTCCGAACCGGTCGGCGAAGTGGTCGCTCCGGCGACCACTTCGCATCCCAATTCGGGGGCTGCTAAAGTCAACGGGCTTCACCAATCGACGTCTGCGGTCGCCCGTGGGGAACGCCGCAGCACAACCTAGAAACGCTCCGCCGGGCACGCCCGTGCGGAGCGTCCGCGTGACGGGCGCCGAACGCCCCTCACCTCCGGAGAGAGAAACACATGGCAAGCAAAGCGATCGTCGGCGAGAAGGTCGGCATGACGCAGGTGTGGGACGAGCAGAACCGGCTCATCCCCGTCACCGTCGTCAAGGTGTCGCCCGCACGCGTCGTGCAGGTCAAGACCACCGAGCGCGACGGGTACTCCGCGGTGCAGGTCACGTACGGCACCAAGCGGGCCCGCAGCGTCAACAAGCCGGAGACCGGCCACTTCGCCAAGGCGGGCGTCGAGCCCGGCAAGAAGCTGGTCGAGCTTCGCCTCGACGACAGCAGCGCCTACGAGGTCGGCCAGGAGATCAAGGTCGACCTCTACGCCGCCGGCGACAAGATCGACGTCACCGCGGTGAGCAAGGGCAAGGGCTTCTCCGGCGCCATGAAGCGCCACAACTTCAAGGGCCAGCCCGCCTCCCACGGCAACCACAAGAAGCACCGGTCGCCCGGCGCCATCGGCGCCTGCGCCACGCCCGCCCGTGTCTTCAAGGGCACCAAGATGGCGGGGCGCATGGGCGGCGAGCGCACGACCACGTTGAACCTCGTCGTCATGCAGGCCGACGCCGAGCGCGACCTCCTGCTCGTAAAGGGCGCCGTCCCCGGCCCCCGCGGCGGGCTCGTGCTCATCCGTGACGCCGTGAAGGGTGGGAAGTGATGGCCACCGTCGACGTCCGCTCCATCACCGGCGACACCGTCCGCTCCGTCGAGCTCGACGAGTCGCTGTTCGGCATCCAGCCCAACGTGCCGGTCATGCACCAGGTGGTTACGGCCCAGTTGGCCGCCCGTCGCAGTGGCACGCAGTCCACCAAGACCCGCTCCGAGGTGCGCGGCGGCGGCGCCAAGCCGTGGCGCCAGAAGGGCACCGGCCGGGCCCGCCAAGGCTCCACCCGTGCGCCCCACTGGGCGGGCGGCGGCGTGGCGCTGGGCCCCAAGCCCCGTAGCTACCGCCAGAAGACGCCCAAGAAGATGATCCAGCTCGCCCTGCGCTCGGCCCTGTCCGACCGGGCCGCCGAGGGCAAGGTGGCCGTGGTCGACGCCTGGTCGTTCACGGCCCCCAGGACCAAGGACGCCAAGGCGGCGCTCGGTGCTCTCGGGCTCGACGGCAAGGTGCTCCTCGTCGTGGGCCGCGATGACGAGGTGGCCTACAAGTCGTTCCGCAACCTCACCGACGTGCAGGTGCTGATGGTGGGCGAGCTCAACGCCTACGACGTCCTCTGCAACGACTGGGTCGTGTTCACCGAGGAGACGCTGCCCACGCAGGCGGCCGACAAGGCGGACAAGGCGGACACCGCCGACACCGCCGACACCGCCGACACCGCCGACAAGGTCGAGGAGCAGACATGAGGGACCCCCGCGACGTGATCCTGAAGCCGGTCGTGTCGGAGAAGTCCTACGGGCTCCTCGACAACGGCGTCTACACGTTCATCGTGCACCCCGACACCAACAAGACAGAGATCCGCCAGGCGGTGGAGTCGATCTTCAACGTGCGGGTGGCCAAGGTGAACACGCTGAACCGCAAGGGGAAGCGCAAGCGCAATCGCCGCATGCCCACCTTCGGCAAGCGGCCCGACACCAAGCGAGCGATCGTGACCCTGGTCGAGGGCGATCGCATCGAGCTGTTCGAGAGCTAGGCGAGCAACCATGCCCATTCGCAGTCGCAAGCCCACCAGCCCCGGCCGCCGGTTCCAGACGGTCTCCGACTTCTCGGAGATCACCAAGGACAAGCCGGAGAAGTCGCTGCTGGCCCCCAAGCCGAGGACCGGCGGTCGCAACGCCTACGGCCGCAAGACGTCGCGCCATCGCGGCGGCGGCCACAAGCAGCAGTACCGCATGGTCGACTTCAAGCGGAACAAGGACGGCGTCCCCGCCAAGGTGGCCGCCATCGAGTACGACCCCAACCGCAACGCCCGCATCGCCCTGCTCCACTACCTCGACGGCGAGAAGCGCTACATCCTCGCCCCCAAGAACGTGAACGTGGGCGACCTCCTCCAGAGCGGGCAGGGGTCCGACATCCGTCCCGGCAACGCCCTGCCGCTCCGCTACATCCCCGTCGGCACCACCGTGCACAACGTGGAGCTGCGGCCCGGCCAGGGCGGCAAGATCGCCCGGGGCGCGGGCATGAGCGTCCAGCTCGTGGCCAAGGAGGGCGACTTCGCCACCTTGCGCCTGCCCTCCACCGAGATGCGCCGGGTGTCCATCGACTGCCGCGGCACGGTGGGCGAGGTGGGCAATGCCGAGTCCGACCTGATCAAGATCGGCAAGGCGGGCCGCAACCGCTGGAAGGGCGTGCGCCCGCAGACCCGCGGCGTGGCCATGAACCCCGTCGACCACCCGCTCGGCGGTGGTGAGGGCAAGACCTCGGGTGGCCGCCACCCGGTCTCGCCGTGGGGAAAGCCCGAGGGCCGCACCCGCGACAAGAACAAGCCATCCTCCAAGCTCATCATCCGGCGCCGCCGCACGCGCGGCTCGCGTCGATAGGGGAACGAGATGCCTCGCAGCCTGAAGAAGGGCCCGTTCGTGGACGACCACCTTCTCAAGAAGGTCGACGTCCTCAACCAGGCCAACGACAAGAAGGTCATCAAGACGTGGTCCCGGCGGTCCACGATCATCCCCGACATGGTCGGCCACACCATCGCCGTCCACGACGGGCGTAAGCACGTGCCCGTCTACATCACCGAGTCGATGGTGGGCCACAAGCTGGGCGAGTTCGCTCCCACCCGCACCTTCCGATTCCACGCGGGCCAAGAGCGGGCGGGGCGGAGGTAGTGATGTTTCGCACTCGCAAGCAGAGCTTGCTCGGCGATCTTCGTCGTGCTGCGGACGGACCGGCCAAGCCAGATCCGTCCTCCGCGCTCAGGAGGGTTTTCTGATGCCGGGACCCAAGACCAACGAGCGCGAGGGCACCCGCGCCGTCCTGCGCCACTCGCGCCAGTCGG
>JAHWLA010000036.1 GCA_019347595.1 Actinomycetota bacterium | reverse complement strand
CCCCCAGGCCACATCCCCGCCCCCCCCCCGCCCGGGCTGAGCCCCCGGGTCACCCCCCCCCCCCCCGTTCGGCCCCCCCACCGGTAGGGCCCGCCGTTTGGCGGCGCCGGCGCCCAAAACCGGCTGCCAGAACGACGAGGAGGCGGCGGGTCAGGGGTAGAGAACCTCCCAGAGGACGAGGCCGTCGGGAGGCGCAGGCTGAGCCGCCAGTTGCCGGTCGCCCGAGCGCAGGATCCACGCCATGTCGCCCGCCCGCTTCTTGCCCCGACCCACCGCGACGAGCGTCCCCACCAGCGACCGCACCATCTGGTGGCAGAACGCCGACGCCTCGATGTCGAAGCGCAGCAGCCCGTCGCCCAGCTCGACCCACTCGGCCCGCCGCACCCGTCGCGTCATGGACGCCCCCTCCACCGGGGGCCGCCGGCAGAAGGCCGAGAAGTCGTGCTCGCCGATCAGCGGGTCGCAGGCCAGCTGCATGGCCCGCACGTCGAGCGGCTCCTCCACGTGCCACGCCAGCCCGGCCAGGAAGGGGTCGGGCACGGGCCGGTTCAACACCGTGTACCGGTAGCGCCGCCCGACGGCCGTGCGCCGGGCGTCGAACGACGAGTCGACGACCTCGGCCGACCGCACGACCACGGCAGGCCCCAGCATCTTGATCAGCGATCGCCGCAGCGCCTCGCAGTCGACATCGACGACCGAGGTGTCGAAGTGGACGACCTGGCCCCAGGCGTGCACGCCCCGGTCCGTCCGCCCTGCGCACGTCAGCACCACCGGGTGGCCCAACCACTTCTCCAGCGCCTCGGTCAGGACGCCCGCCACCGTGCGCACCGGGCGGTTGGGGGCGAAGCCGTGGAAGCCCCGGCCGTCGTAGGCGACCAGGAGCCGGACGCGAACCAGCGGCCCACTGGGGGCCGCCGGTGCAGGTGCTGCGAGTTCTTCAGGATCGAAGAGGCTCACACAAATTCGATGCGCGCCATGGGGGCGTTGTCGCCGTGGCGCGGACCGAGCTTGAGGATGCGGGTGTAGCCGCCGGGCCGGTCGGTGTACCGGGGGCCGATCTCCTCGAACAGCTTGTGGGCCATGTCCTTGTCACGGATGAAGCCGACCACGAGGCGGTGGCGGTGGACGCCCCCCTTCTTGGCCTTGGTGACGACCTTCTCCACCACCGGGCGCAGCGCCTTGGCTTTCGCCTCGGTGGTGACAAGGGCCTCGGCGGCGATCAGGGAGGCGACCAGGTTGCCCATCATGGCCTTCTGGTGGGCGGCATCGCTGGCCAGGCGACGACCCTTCTTGGGGGTACCGCGCATGGGGTCAGCCCTCCTTGTTGCGCAGGCTCAGCCCGCGCTCGTCGAGCTTCTGGATGACCTCGTCGAGCGACTTCTGGCCGAAGTTGGTGATGGCCAACAGGTCGTCGACCGACTTCTCGACAAGCTCGCCGACGGTGTTGACCTGCGCCCGCTTCAGGCAGTTGCGAGGGCGCTCGGACAGGTCGAGATCCTCGATGGGCAGGTCGAGGTCGGGCGAGCCACTGGTGATAGCCGAGATATCGCCCAGCTCCAACCCCTGCGGATTCTCGCTCATGTCGGCCACCAGGCCGACCAGCGAGCGCAGGGTGTCGCCCGCCGAGGCCAAGGCCTCACGGGGCGTGATGGAGCTGTCGGTCTCGATGTCGAGCACCAGGCGGTCGTAGTTGGTCGACTGCTCCACCCGGGTGGGCTCGACGGTGAACGACACCCGCCGCACCGGCGAGAAGATCGAGTCGATGGGGATGACGCCGATGGTCGCCGACTTCTTGTTCTTGTCGGCCGACACGTAGCCCCGGCCCCGCTCCACGATCACGTCGAGGGCCAGGCGGCCCTTGCCGTTGAGCGACGCGATGTGCAGCTCGGGGTTGAGGATCTCGACGTCGGCCGTCGGCTGGATGTCGGCCGCCGTGACGGTGGCCGGGCCGCGCGCGTCGAGGCGGAGGGTCACCGGTTCGTCGGACTCCACCCGCAGGACGAGGTCCTTGAGGTTGAGGATGATGTCGGTGACGTCCTCCTTCACGCCCGGCAGGGTCGTGAACTCGTGGAGGGCGTCGTCGAACCGCACCTGGGTGACGGCCGCACCGGGGATGGACGACAGCAGCGTGCGACGCAGGGAGTTGCCCAGCGTGTGGCCGAACCCGGGCTCGAGCGGCCCGATGGCGAAGCGCTGGCGATTGTTCTCCTCTTCGCCGACGGCCTCGACGCTGGGGCGCTGGATGATGAGCATGCGAAGGAACCCTCTTCCTTACTTCGAGTAGAGCTCGACGATGAGCTGCTCGCGCACGGGCACGTCGATGTGCTCGCGCATGGGCAGGTCGCGGACGGTGACCTCGTAGCCCTCGCTCGCGCTCTCCAGCCACGGGGGCACGGAGCGGTCGAGGGTGTCGACGTTGTGGCGGATCACGATCATGTTGCGCGACTTGTCCTTGAGCGACACCACGTCGCCCTTGCGGACCTGGTAGCTGGGGATCGTGACCCGCTTGCCGTTGACCTTGACGTGGCCGTGGCGCACGAGCTGACGGGCCTGGTTGCGGCTGGAGCCCCAACCGGCGCGGTAGGCGATGTTGTCGAGCCGCTGCTCCAGCATCCGCAGCAGGTTCTCGCCGGTGATGCCCTCCTGGCGGACGGCCTCGGCGTAGAGGTTGCGGAACTGCTTCTCCAGCACGCCGTAGATGCGGCGGGCCTTCTGCTTCTCACGAAGCTGGGCGAGGTACTCCGACCCCTGCCGCATGCGGTCGCGCCCGTGCTCCCCGGGGGGGTACGGGCGGCGCTCGATCGGGCACTTCATGCTGTCGCACTTGGGGCCCTTCAGGAACAGCTTCATCTTCTCCCGCCGGCACAGGCGGCAGACGGGACCGGTGTAACGCGCCATGACTCTCTTACCTCAGACCCGGCGCCGCTTCTTGGGGCGGCAGCCGTTGTGCGGGATGGGGGTGACGTCCTTGATGCCGGACACTTCGAGCCCGGTGTTCTGCAGCGAGCGGATGGCGGTCTCCCGGCCGGAGCCGGGGCCCTTCACCAGCACGTCGACCTTGCGCATGCCGTGTTCCATGGCCCGACGGGCGCAGGCCTCGGCCGCCAACTGGGCGGCGAAGGGGGTCGACTTGCGCGACCCCTTGAACCCGACGTTGCCTGCCGACGCCCAGGCCAGCACGTTGCCCTCCAGGTCGGTGATCGACACGATCGTGTTGTTGAACGAGCTCTTGATGTGCGCCACGCCGACGGTGACGTTCTTGCGCTCGCGGCGACGGGGGCGACGACCGCCCGGCTTGGGTTTAGCCATTGTTTCGCCTCGCATGCAGAGCCTGCTCGGCGATCTTCAAGGTGCTCCGGCCGACCGGCAAAGCCGGATCGGCCTGCGCGCTGAAACGGCTTCTACTCACTTGCGAACCTTCTTCTTACCGGCGACGGTCTTCTTGGGGCCCTTGCGGGTCCGGGCGTTGGTGTGGGTGCGCTGGCCCCGGACGGGGAGGCCGCGGCGGTGACGGATGCCCTGGTACGAGCCGATCTCCATCTTCCGCTTGATGTCCTGCTGGATGTCGCGGCGCAGGTCGCCCTCGACCTTCAGCTCATCGTCGATCCAGTTGCGGAGACGGGCGATCTCCTCGTCGGTCAGGTCTCGGACTCGGGTGCTCTCGTCCATGCCGTTGGCGGCACAGATGCGCTCGGCGGTCGTGCGGCCGATCCCGAAGATGTAGGTGAGAGAAATCACCAGCCGCTTCTCGCGGGGGATGTCGACTCCTGCAATGCGTGCCATGGGTCGGGCCTCCTAGCCCTGCCGCTGCTTGTGACGGGTGCTGGCCGTGCAGATGACCATGACCCGCCCGTGGCGGCGGATGACCTTGCACTTCTCGCACATCGGCTTGACGCTCGGGCGTACCTTCATCGTTTCTCGCTTACTTGTAGCGGTAGGTGATCCGACCCCGGGTGAGGTCGTACGGCGTGATCTCCACCTGGACGCGATCGCCGGGCAGGATGCGGATGCGGTGCATGCGCATCTTCCCGGAGCTGTGCGCCAACACCTTGTGGCCGTTCTCCAGCTCGACCTTGAACATGGCGTTGGGGAGGGGCTCGATGACGGTCCCCTCGAGCACGATCGCGTCTTCCTTGGGCTTGGGCAGATGGAGCTCCTTATTCGAACTGCGGGAGTGGGCCGACGCACGCGCGGAAAGCGCGGCAAGCCGACCGGACATGATACCCGATCACGGCAAGGTGAGCACTTCCGGGCCGTTGTCCGTAATGGCGATGGTGTGCTCGGCGTGGCACGACAAACTCCCGTCGGCCGTGACGACCGTCCAGCCGTCGTCGAGCAGGCGGGTGCCCGGGCCCCCGGCGTTCACCATGGGTTCGACGGCGAACACCATCCCGGGCCGCAGCTTGGGGCCCCGTCCGGGCGGACCGTAGTTGGGGACCTGGGGCTCCTCGTGCATGGCCGTGCCGATGGCGTGCCCCACGTACTCCCGCACGATCGAGAACCCGGCGGCCTCGGCCACCGTCTGGACGGCGTGGCCGATATCCGACAGGCGGTTGCCGTCCTCCATCTCGTCGATGGCGGCCCACAAGCTGCGTTCGGTGACGTCGATGAGGCGTTGTGCCGCCTTGCTCACCTGGCCGATGGGCATGGTGAAGGCGGCATCGCCGTGGTAGCCCTCGATGATCGCCCCGCAGTCGATGGAGAGGATGTCGCCCTCCTCCAGCACGTAGTCGCCGGGGATGCCGTGGACGATCACGCTGTTGGGTGACGTGCAGATCACCGCCGGGTAGCCGTGGTAGTTGAGAAAGTTGGAGCGGGCGCCCCGACGCTCCAGCACCTCGCGAGCCACCCGGTCGAGGTCGGCGGTGGTGGCGCCCGGCTTGGCGGCCTCGCGGCACGCCTCGTGCATCTCGGCCACGACCTTCCCCGCCCGCCGCATCTTGGCCAGCTCCGGCGGGGTGCGCCTCACGCCGCCCCCCCGAATTGGGATGCGAAACGGACGCTCCAGCGACCGTTTCGCAGGCCGGAAACGGCGGCACCGCCCGCCCGGCCCGCGCTCCCGGCGTTCCGGCGTGCGAAACGGCTGCCCTGGCAGCCGTTTTGCATCCCAATTGCGGGGGGTGGGGTCATCGGTGGGGGTGGGTGGCGTTGTGAAGCCGGCGGCGGTCGATGGCCCGTGTCAGCCGGGCGGTCACCTCGTCGGGCGTGCCCAGCCCGTCGACGGCAACCAGCATGTCGCGCTCCAGGTACCACTGGATCAGCGGCTCGGTCTGCTCCTCGTACAGCTTCAACCGCCGCTCGATGGCCTCCTCGGTGTCGTCCTCCCGCTGGACGACCTCGCCGCCGCACACGTCGCACGTCCAGTCCACGCGGGGCCGGTTGGTGGTCGAGTAGTTCGTCCCGCAGTCCTGGCACACCCGCCGGCCGGACAGCCGCTTGAGCACGATCTCGGTGGGGACCTCGAGGTCGACCGCCTCGTCGAGGTCGCGGGGCGCCAGCATCTTCGACAACGCCTCGGCCTGGTGCGCCGTGCGGGGGAAGCCGTCGAGGATGAAGCCGCGACTCTTGGTGTCGTCCTGGTCCAGCCGCTCGCTGATCACGCCGAGCACGATCTCGTCGGGTATGAGCTCGCCCGCCCGCATGAACTCGGCCAGCTTGTGGCCGAACTCCGACCCCGACTTCTCGGCCGCCCGGAACATGTCGCCCGTGGAGATGTGGGGAACGACGTAATGGCGGGCCAGGCGCACGCACTGCGTACCCTTGCCCGCACCTTGCTTCCCGAGGATTACCAATCGTGCGCCGGGTACCAAGAATCAGCCTTTGACCGCCCGGAGGCTGCCGCCTTCGGTTCGGGGCATTACTTCAGGAAGCCCTCGTAGTTCCGCATCATGAGCTGGCTGTCGATCTGCTTCATGGTCTCCAGCGCCACACCGACGGCGATCAGCAGGGTGGTGCCTGCGAACGGGTAGTCGGTGATGTCCCACGCCGCCAGGAACAGCGACGGCAGGAGGGCGATGAACGCCAGGAACAGCGACCCCGGCAGGGTGATCCGGGTCAGGATGCTCTGGAGGTGGCGCTCGGTGGGAGGCCCGGGACGGATGCCCGGGATGAAGCCGCCCTGCTTGCGGATCACGTCGGCCTGCTGGTGCGGGTCGAAGGCGATCGCCGTGTAGAAGTAGGCGAACAGGATGATCAGCACGCCGTAGGAGGCGATGTAGGGGATCTTCGTCGGCTCGACGAGGTTGTTGTCGATCCAGGTACGCACGCCCTCCCACGGGATGACGTTGGAGATCAGCACCGGGAAGTACAGGACCGAGCTGGCGAAGATGATGGGGATGACGCCCGACTGGTTGACCTTCAGCGGAATGTAGGTGCTCTGCCCGCCGTACATGCGCCGGCCCACCACCCGCTTGGCGAACTGGACGGGGATGCGGCGCTGGCCCTGCTCGATGAACACGATGGCGACCAGCAGCATCAGGGTGACGGCGAGGATGATGGCGAACTTCACGTTGCCGCCCTCGGCCCGCACGGCCGCACCGCCCGCGGGCATGCCCGACACCACGTTGGCGAAGATCAGGATCGACATGCCCTGGCCGATGCCCCGCTGGGTGATGAGCTCGCCGAGCCACATGACGAACACGGTGCCCGCCGTCATCGACAGCACGACGAGCGCCACCCGCCCCACTGTGAAGTCGGGGATGAGGTCGATCTCGGCGCTGACGTTGAAGCCCTGGCCGCCGTTGTGGAACACGAAGGCGAGGCCGGTCGACTGCATGAGGGCGAGCGCCAGGGTCATGTAACGGGTGACCTGCGTCAGTTTCTTCTGGCCGACGGCGCCCTGTTCGCGCCACTCCTCGAACTTGGGGATCACCACCATCAGGAGCTGCACGATGATCGAGGCGGTGATGTACGGCATGATGCCGAGGCCGAACACGGCGAATCGCGTGAGGGCGCCGCCCGAGAACAGGTTGAGGAAGCCGAGGACGCCGCCTTGCTCGGCCGACTCCTGGAGCGTCTGGACAGCGGAGAAGTCGATCCCCGGCACCGGGATGTGGGAGCCGAACCGGTACAGGGCGATGATGAACAGGGTGAACAGGATCTTGTTGCGAAGATCCGGCACCCGGAACATATTTCTGAGACTTCCGAACATGGCGGGCTCCCCGGGCTTCCGAGTGGCTCAGGCTAGCGGTTGGTGAGTGCGTTGCCCTTGGCGGCGGGTCGCCCGTTGCCGAAGGGAGGCGGGATGACGTCAACGCTACCGCCTGCAGCCGTGATCGCCCGTTCCGCCGACTTGGAGAAGGCATGCGCCCGCACCCGGACGACCCGGTTGAGCTCGCCGCGACCGAGAACCTTGACCAGCCCGTGCTTGTGGACCAGGCCCTTGGCCCGCAGCGTCTCCGGGGTGACGTCATCGCCGTCGAAGGACTCGAGGGCGTCGAGGTTCACCACCGTGTACTCGACTCGGAAGGGGTTCTTGAAGCCCTTGAGCTTGGGGACGCGCTGGGTCAGCGGGAGCTGGCCGCCCTCGAAGCCGACGGGCACGTTGCCGCGCGCCTTCTGGCCCTTGGTGCCGCGGCCGGCGGTCTTGCCGCCCTTGCCTGCGATACCGCGGCCGACGCGGCGCTTGGCCTTGGTCGACCCGGGAGCGGGCTTGAGGTCGTGGACCTTCACTTGGATTCCTCCACCCTGATGAGGTGCGGCACGCGGGCGATGGCACCCCGTGCCTCGGGAGTGTCGTCGAGCGTGTTGGTCTTGCCGATGCGGCCCAGGCCGAGGGCGCGCAGTGTGCCCCGGTGCTTGGGCTTGGTGCCGATGGCCGACTTGACCTGCGTGACGGTGATCTGCCCCATTTAAAAAGCCTCCTGAGCGCGGAGGCCGATCCGGCTTTGCCGGTCGGCCGGAGCTCCGTCGAGCTCGCCGAGGAAGCTCGGATTGCGAGGGGCGCGAGCATGCTTCCGAGTGCGAAACATCACGCCACCTCGTGGGGCACGTGGCCGCCGCGCTTGCGGGCGTTGTAAGAAGCGAGCAGGCCTTTGGGCGTCACCTCTTCGGGCGACTTGCCGCGCAGGCGGGCGATCTCGTCGGGGCGCTTGAGCCCCTTGAGCCCGGCGATGGTGGCGTGGGCGACGTTGATGGAGTTCGACGAGCCCAGCGACTTGGCCAGCACGTCGTGGATGCCCGCCATCTCCAGGATGGCCCGGGCGGCGCCGCCCGCGATCACGCCGGTGCCCGGGGCGGCGGGGCGCAGCAGCACCCGGCCTGCACCGGCCTCGCCGAGGATGGGGTGGGTGATGGTGCTGTCGGCCAGGGGGACGTCGAAGAGGTTCTTCTTGGCCTCCTCGATGCCTTTCTGGACAGCCAGGCCCGCTTCCTTGGCCTTGCCGTAGCCGAGGCCGACCTTGCCGTTGCCGTCGCCGATCACCATGAGCGCGGTGAAGGAGAACCGCCGGCCGCCCTTGACCACCTTGGCGACCCGGTTGACCTTGATGGTGCGCTCTTCGTACTGCTGATCCTGTGCCATCTAGAACTCCAGTCCTGCTTCGCGGGCCGCGTCGGCGACCGCCGCGATGCGGCCGTGGTAGAGGAACCCGCCTCGGTCGAAGACCACCGGGCCGACACCCGCGGCCTTGGCCCGCTCGGCCACCAGGCGGCCGACGTTCGCCGCCGCCGACTTGTTGCCGGTGCCGCCCGCGCTGCGGAGGTCCTTCTCGTGGGTGGACGCCGCCGCCAGCGTGCGACCGGTGGCGTCGTCGATGACCTGGGCGACGATGTGCTTGTTGGAGCGGAATACGGCCAGGCGCGGCCGCGTCGAGGTGCCCACGACCTTCTTGCGCACGCGGTAGTGGCGGCGGGCCCGGCCCCGCTGACGGTCCTTGGTCGTGAAGCTCACTTCGCTGCCTTTCCGGCCTTGCGCTGCACGTACTCGCCCGCGTAGCGCACGCCCTTGCCCTTGTAGGGCTCGGGCTTGCGGATCTTGCGGATGTTGGCGGCCACCTGGCCCACCATTTCCTTGTCGATGCCCTTGACCACGATGCGGGTCGGGACAGGCACCTCGAAGCTGATGCCCGGGGGGGCGTCCACTGTGACCGGGTGGCTGAAACCCAGAGCCAGCTCGATCTTGGTGGGGCCCTGGGCAGTGGCGCGGTAGCCGACGCCGACGATCTCCAGCTCCTTGGTGAAGCCTGTCGCCACACCGGTGACCATGTTGTTCACCAACGAGCGGGTCAGGCCGTGGAGCGCCCGGTTGTGGCGCTGGTCGTCGGGACGCTCGACCAACAGGGTCGAGTCCTCCTGGCGGACGGTGATCTCGCCCGGCAGGTCGCGCTCGAGCGTGCCCTGCGGGCCCTTC
This sequence comes from Actinomycetota bacterium, assembly GCA_019347595.1. GTDB lineage: Bacteria > Actinomycetota > Acidimicrobiia > Acidimicrobiales > JAHWLA01 > JAHWLA01. The sequence continues at coordinate 5,035 of JAHWLA010000036.1, read as the reverse complement.
ACCACCACGTGGCGGTCGGCGAGGGTTACTTCCACGCCGGAGGGCACGGGGATGGGGTTGCGTCCGATTCGGCTCATGGTCGCCTCACCACACGTAGCAGAGGACTTCGCCGCCCATGCGGCGCTGGCGCGCCTCGCGGTCGGTCATCAGCCCCTGGCTGGTCGAGAGCACGGCCACACCCAGTCCACCGAGCACCCGCGGAAGCTTGTCGGCCTTTGTGTAGACGCGCAGGCCGGGCTTCGAGATGCGGCGGATGCCGGAGATGGTGCGGGCACGCTCGGGCGTGTACTTCATGGTGATCTCCAGGACGCGGCCGGGACGACCGGGGTCGTCGGCCACGTTGAAACCCTCGATGTAGCCCTCCCGCAAGAGGATGGCGGCGAGGGACTCCTTGAGCTTGGACGAGGGCATGCGCACCGTGTCGTGCATCGCCGTGTTGGCGTTGCGGATACGGGTGAGCATGTCGGCGATGGGGTCGGTCATGGTCATCGCGTCAGCCCCCTCACCAGCTCGCCTTGGTGACGCCGGGCAGCTCGCCCGCATGCGCCAGCTCGCGGACGCAGATCCGGCACAGGCCGAACTTGCGGAAGACCGAGTGCGGTCGGCCGCACCGACGGCAGCGGGTGTAGGCGCGCACCTTGAACTTCGGCTTGCGCTGCTGCTTCTGGATGAGAGCCTTCTTCGCCACTACTGCTGCCCCTCACGCTTGAAAGGAAATCCGAACGCATCGAGGAGGGCCTTGCCCTCGGCATTGGTGCGGGCGGTGGTAACGATCGTGATGTCCATGCCCCGGGGGGTGTCGACCTTGTCGTAGTCGATCTCCGGGAAGATGAGCTGCTCGGTCACGCCGAACGTGTAGTTGCCCCGCCCGTCGAACGCGTTGGCGGGCAGGCCGCGGAAGTCACGGATGCGGGGGATCGCCAGGCTGATGAGCCGGTCGAGGAATTCCCACATGCGGTCGCCCCGCATGGTGACCTTGGCGCCGATGCTGTTGCCCTCGCGGAGCTTGAAGCCGGCGATCGACTTCTTGGCCTTGGTCACCAGCGGCTTCTGGCCGGTGATCGTGGTCAGGTCGCGGATGGCGCCCTCCAGCAGCGACGACTGCTGTGTGGCCTTGCCGACACCCATGTTGACGACGATCTTCTCCAGCCGCGGCACCTCCATGATGTTGCCGAGGCCGAGTGCGTCCTTGAGCTGGGCGCGGATCTCGTCGTTGTACCGGCGCTTGAGGCGCGGCATCTCGGTGGTGGTTGCGGGAGCCACTTAGAACACCTCCTGAGCGCGGCGGCCGATCCGGCTTTGCCGGTCGGCCGGCTCACAATCAAGCTCGCCGAGCAAGCTCGGATTGCGAGGGAGGCGAGCAGGCTTGCGAGTGCGAATCACAAGTCACCTCCGCACTTGCGGCAGATGCGGACCTTGCGGGGCTTGCCCGAGGGGGTGTCCTCGAAGCGGTAGCCGACGCGGGTGGGCCCGTCGGTGGGGCAGATGATGGCCACGGCCGAGGCGGGCAACGGCATGTCCTTGTCGATGATCCCGCCCTGGGTGGTGGCCCGGGTGGCGCGCTGGTGGCGCTTGGCCACGTTGACGCCGTCGACGATGACCTTGCCGCGCTCGGGGAGCACGCGCATGATCTCGCCCTCCTTGCCGCGGTCCTTGCCCTGCAGGACGCGGACGCGATCGCCCTTCTTCAGCTTCATCACAGAACCTCGGGGGCCAGGGAGATGATCCGCATGAACTTCTTGTCTCGGAGCTCGCGGCCAACCGGCCCGAAGATGCGGGTGCCGCGCGGCTGCTGCTGATCGTTGATCAGCACGGCGGCGTTCTCGTCGAAGCGGATGTAGCTGCCGTCCGGCCGCCGCTTCTCCTTCTTGGTGCGGACGACGACGCACTTCACGACGTCGCCCTTCTTGACGGCAGCACCAGGGATAGCGTCCTTGACCGTCGCCACGAACACGTCGCCGATCGACGCGTAGCGCCGCTTGGAGCCGCCCAGCACCTTGATGCAGAGCACCTCCTTGGCGCCGCTGTTGTCGGCCACCCGAAGCCTGGACTCTTGTTGAATCACTGTGTCCCCTCCCGGCTGGGCACCCCGCAGGCCCAGCCTCGGAACGCCGAGCGAGCCGCAGCGGAGCGGAGGCGAGACCAGGCGGATCGCCGAGGCGGGGACCCCATCCCCGCCCGGCGCCGTAGACGCTCGCGGGCGCTCACTTCGCCCGCTCCAGCACTTCGAGGATGCGCCAGCGCTTCAGCTTCGACAGCGGGCGGGTCTCCTGGATGCGCACGCGGTCGCCGACGCGCACGTCGTTCTGCTCGTCGTGGGCGTAGAGCCGCTTGGTGCGCTGCACCGTCTTGGCGTAACGCGGGTGGCGGACGCGCTCGACCACGGCCACGACGGCGGTCTTGTCCATGCCGTTCGACACGACCAGGCCCTCACGGACCTTGCGGCGGTTGGCCCGCTCGGTTGCGGGGGCGTTCTCGTCAGCCATTGGCGTTCTCCTGGGCTTCCGCCTCCGCGATCTCGCGGGCACGGAGCAACGTGTTGATGCGGGCCACGTCCTTGCGGACCTGGCCGAGACGGGCCGGGTTGTCGAGCTGGCCGGTGACATTCTGGAAGCGCAGGTTGAACAGCTCCTGCTTGGCCTCCGACAGGCGGGTGCGCAGCTCGCTGTCGTCGACGTCGCGCAATTCGGCGGCACGGCGGTTCGCCATCAGACCTCCACCCCTTCCTGCTGCGACCGCTCCACGAACTTGGCCTTGATGGGCAGCTTCTGGATGGCGCGCTCCATAGCGGCCCGGGCGATCTCGCCGTTGGGATACGAGAGCTCGAACATGATGCGGCCGGGCTTGACCACGGCCACCCAGAACTCGGGGTTGCCCTTGCCCGAGCCCATGCGGGTCTCGGCCGGCTTCTGGGTGACGGGCTTGTCCGGGAAGATGCGGATCCAGACCTTGCCGCCTCGCTTGATGTGGCGGGTCATGGCAATACGGGCCGCCTCGATCTGGCGGGCGGTGATCCAACCGGGCTCGAGGGCCTGGATGCCGTAGTCGCCGAACGTGACGGCAGTGCCGCCCTTCGCCTTGCCGCCCATGCGGCCGCGCTGCACCTTCCGATGCTTCACCTTGCGGGGCATCAACATGGCTACTCCGAGTCCTTCCGGAAGTGCGGCGCCTCGTGGTGCTCCTCGCGGGTGCGGCGCTCGATCTCTTCTTCCTCGGCCAACAGGCGCTCGAGGTCGGGGTCGACCTCCGGGATGATGGGCTTGGCCGGCTCCTCCGTCACGTCGCCGGCATCGGCCGGCTCGGCGGCTGCGGGCGTGTCGGTGCCGGGCTCGCCCTGCTCGGGACGACGGCGGCCGCCGCCCGCGCTGATGACCTTGCGGGGCTTGCCACCCTGGCCCGACGTCTCGCCCACGGCCATGGCCGCCTCGCGGCTGATCTTGTCCTCGCCCGAGACCTTGTAGGGCAGGATGTCGCCCTTGTAGATCCAGACTTTGACGCCGATGCGGCCGAAGGTGGTCTTGGCCTCGCGGAAGCCGTAGTCGATGTCGGCCCGCAGCGTGTGCAGGGGCACCCGGCCCTCGCGGTAACTCTCCTTGCGGGCCATCTCGGAACCGCCCAGGCGGCCCGAGCACTGCACGCGGATGCCCTGGGCGCCCGCCTTCTGGACCGTCTGCACGGCGCGCTTCATGGCCCGGCGGAAGCTGACGCGGCCGGCGAGCTGGTCGGCGATGCCCTGGGCAATGAGGGCGGCGTCGAGCTCCGGCTGCTTGATCTCCTGGATGTTGAGCTGGATCTTGGCGTTGCCCGTCATCTTGGCCAGCTCGCCCCTGAGGCGGTCGGCCTCGGCGCCGCGGCGGCCGATGACGATGCCGGGGCGGGCGGTGTGCAGATCGACGCGGAGGCGGTCACGGGTGCGCTCCACCTCGATGCGGCTCACCGCCGCCCGCTCCAGCTGCGACATGAGGTAGTTGCGGATCTTCCAGTCCTCGACCACGTAGTCCTGGTAGTCGCGGTCGTTGAACCACCGCGACTTCCAGTCGGTCGTCACGCCGAGGCGGAACCCGTACGGGTTGACCTTCTGGCCCATTACTGACCTTCTTCCTTCTCGGTCGCTTCGTCGGCACCCGTCGCGGCCCCAGCTTGCTCCGAGGCTGCTATCGCAGCCGCCTGCTGATCGACAATCCCCTCGTCCTCGGCCGCCTCGGCGGCGGACTCCGCAGGCGCCTCGTCGGCGCTCGTCTCGTCGGCGCTCGTCTCGTCGGTCGGCTCGATCGTGGGCTCGGTGGCCAGCTCGGCCTCGGCGCCCCCGCCCTGGGTCTCCTCGACGCCCTCGACCTGCGAGCCGGTGACCTCGTCGACCGTCTCGGCCGTCACGGGCGCCTCGGCGGTGCCGGGCACCTGCTCGTCACGACGACGACGCCCCCGCCCACCGGCGACCCGACGGGCCCGGCGGTTGCCGAGGTCGGCGTCGCGCTTGGCGCGCAGTCGGGCCAGCCGGTCCTCGGGGAGGCGGCTCACGATGACCGTGACGTGGCACGTCCGCTTGCGGATACGGGTGGCACGCCCACGGGCGCGAGGCCGCCAGCGCTTGATGGTGGTGCCCTCGTCGGCGAAGCACGCCGAGATGAACAGCTCCTCGGCATCGAGCCCGTCGTTGTTCTCGGCGTTGGCGATGGCGGAATCGAGCAGCTTGCCCACCGTCATGGCGGCGTCGCGCTCGGAGAAGCGCAGGATCTCCCGGGCCAGGCCCACTTCCTTGCCCCGGATGAGGTCGAGTACCTCGCGGACCTTGTAGGCCGACTGGCGCGAGTGGCGCAGGACGGCGCGGGTGCCCTCGCGCTCGTTGGTCTTCGGTCCCGGCATGGCTACCTCCGCCCCGCTCGCTCTTGGCCCGCGTGGAAGCGGAAGGTGCGGGTCGGCGCGAACTCGCCCAGCTTGTGGCCCACCATCGACTCGGTGATGTAGACGGGGACGTGCTTGCGCCCGTCGTGGACGGCGATGGTGTGGCCGACCATGTCGGGGATGATCGTGGACC
>JAHWLA010000219.1 GCA_019347595.1 Actinomycetota bacterium | reverse complement strand
CCACCCGCCCGTGAGGTCGTAGATCCACAGCGCGGTGGCGTAGGCCTTGGCCACGGTCTGTTTCACCACGCCGTCGCGCCCGAACAGCGGGCTGAGGAAGGGCAGCGGGTGGACGAGGTGCGGCGCGTTGGACAGGAGGCGCTGGCGCTCGGCCAGGTTCTCGTAGACGAGCCGGTACTCGTGCTGCTGCAGGTAGCGCAGGCCCCCGTGCACCAGCTTGGAGGACTTCGACGACGTGCCCGAGGCGAAGTCGTGGCGCTCCACCAGCGCCGTGCGCAGCCCGCGTGCGGCGGCGTCGAGCGCCACCCCTGCCCCCGTGATGCCGCCGCCGATCACCAGCACGTCGAATTCCTCGTCGCGGAGCCGCCCGAGGGCGGCTTGGCGGTCGAACGGCGGCGTCGTCACGGTATCTCCCGATGCAACTCGGCGAACGGCGTGCGGAACCCGCTGCGCAACAGTCGACCGGTGCTCGAGCCCTGCCGGACCAGCACCCAGGCGCCGAGGAGGAGGTAGATCACCCCGACGGCGACCCGTTCGGCTGCATGCCAGTTGTCCGGCACCAGTGCCCCCACGACGAACTGGGCCCAGAACAGAGAGAAGATCGTCATGGTCTCCTTGGTCGACATCTCCAGGTTCATGAGGATGGCGACGGCGAACACCGATTGGGCGGCGGTGAGGAACAGCTCTTCGCGCTGGAGTGACGCAATCGGCAGCCCGTTGGTGGTGCCCGAGGCGAGGGCGAAGGCGATGGGCAGGGTGCCGACGAGCAAGGTCCACTGGTTGACCTTGGACGACACCAGCATCCCCAGCCCGGCGCTGGTGTTCAGCCGCCAGGCGTAGAGGCCGGCCACGAGCAGCTCCGGCGCCTCGCTGGCAAAGGGCGCCACCCACTGGAGCAGCAGGAACTCGCTCACGTCGAACTCCTGGCCGGTGGCGACCAAGGCCTCGGCGAAGTGCTCGGCCGACATGAAGATGGCGAAGGCGGCGAAGGCGAACAGCGCCAGCACCGCAGTTCTTCGGCGGCCGGTGGTGAACGTGCCGATCCAGCGGGCGGGGCCCACCAGGTGGACCTCCTCGGCGGGCGCCCGGGAGATGCGCACGGTGTACGCGGCGAAGATGGCCACGAGGACCACGGTGTCGAGCAGGGTGATGGAGCTCTTGAGCGGCAGCGTCAGGGAGTACGCGGTGGCCAGCGACAGGTAGGCCAGCTCGACCGAGTGGGTCCGCTCGAGCACGATCCCGGTCATCCGTGTGCCGCGTCGGCGGAAGCCCAGCCACGCCACGAACACGACCATCGACCAGCCCAGGCCGATGAGCAACCGGTTGGCCCCCGTCATGTTGGCCAGAGCGAGCGAGCAGGCGGGCTCGACCCCGGCCGCTGTGTCGGCCGCGCTCTGGCACGTTCGCCCGAATTGTTCGAAGGCGTTGCCGCTCTTGAGCGCCAAGGCGAAGTCGACGGCGTACTCCGGGAGCACGGCGATGAAGGCCAGCACGGCAATGGCGAGCCCGGCCGAGATGTCGAGCTGGGCCACCTCGGCGGCCCACGACAGAAGGAAGGCCGACCCGACGATGGTGAGCCCGAACAGCACGGCCTCCACCGGGTGGGCGAGGTGCGGTTCGGTGAAGCGGACCCACAGGCCGGGCAGGGTGGCGAGGATGGCCAGCACGAGCTCCAGCTCGTGCCCCCGGGAGTGGGGGTCGGGCGCGATCTCGTCGTGCGTCTCGGTGCTCGTCGTCACGGCGGGCATCCTACGCAGGGGGTGTGACAGTCAAACCGGCCGTCGCGAGGAATCAACAATCGTTGTCGATTACCAACCGTTGTGTGTTAGTGTCGACACCGTTGTGAAGACGCCTGTCGAACTCACCGAACTGTTTCGAGAGCGGGGCCTCAAGGTCACGCCGCAACGGCAGTGCATCTTCCGCCTGCTCCACGGCAACGCCGCCCATCCGACGGCCGAGGCGGTGTACGCCGCGGCCCGGGCGGAGATGCCGACCATCTCGCTCAAGACGGTCTACCAGACCCTCAACGACTTGGCCGAGATGGGCGAGCTGCACGTCCTCGACCTGGGAACGGGCTCGGGGCGTTTCGACCCGAATGTCGATGCGCATCACCACCTGGTGTGCGATCGCTGCGGCAAGGTCCGCGACCTCCACGTGGACTTCCCCGACGTGCGGGTCCCGCGGGGCAAGGCGCAGGGCTTCCGCATCCTCGACACCGAGGTGGTGTTCCGGGGCATCTGCGACGAGTGTCAGACCGAAGACGAAACCGACAAGGAGAAGGCACATGCCTGAGCTGAAGGGCACCAAGACCGAGGACAACCTGAAGGAGGCGTTCGCCGGCGAGTCGCAGGCCAACCGCCGCTACCTCTACTTCGCCCAGAAGGCCGACGTGGAGGGCTATCCCGACGTGGCCGCCCTGTTCCGGTCGGTGGCCGAGGGCGAGACCGGCCATGCCTTCGGGCACTTCGACTACCTGGCCGAGGTGGGCGACCCGGTGACCGGCGTGGCCGTCGGCGCCACCGAGGACAACCTGAAGTCGGCTATCGAGGGCGAGACCTACGAGTACACCGAGATGTACCCCGGCTTCGCCCGCACCGCCCGCGACGAAGGCTTCGACCAGATCGCCGAGTGGTTCGAGACGCTGGCCCGGGCCGAGAAGTCGCACGCAGGCCGGTTCACCCAGGGCCTCGAGTCGGTCAGCTAGTCCCGTTCCGGAGTACATGGCGTACGGATTCCGTACGCCATGTACTCGGGACACGACGCCGCATGACGACAACCTACGACCCCAAGCATCAGCAGTACTACGACGAGCCGGACCTGCGCGAGGAGCTGGAACGGGTCTACGACCTGTGCCACGGCTGCCGCCTGTGCTTCAACCTGTGCCCGTCGTTCCCGACGATGTTCGACGCCATCGACCGCCACGACGGCGACGTGCCGGCGATGACGAAGGCGGAGCAGGACCAAGTCGTCGACGAGTGCTACCAGTGCAAGCTCTGTTACGTGAAGTGCCCCTACATCCCGCCGCACGAGTGGGCACTCGACTTCCCTCGTCTCATGCTGCGGGCGCAGGCGGTGCGCCGGGAGCAGAGCGGCCTCGACATGACCGACCAGTTCCTCGGGCGCACGGACATGATCGGCAAGCTGTCGACGGTCGCCGCTCCCTTGGTCAACAAGGCCACGGGCACGCCGAACTCGTTGCCCCGCCGGGCCATGGAGAAGACGTTCGGGATCGCCGCCGATCGCCTGCTGCCGCCGTATGCCAAGCAGCGCTTCAGCACCTGGTTCAAGAAGCGCAACAAGCCGTTGCTGCGCAAGCGCCAGAAGTCGGTGGCGCTGTTCCCCACCTGCCTCGTCGAGTACCAGAACCCCGACATCGGCAAGGACATGGTCAAGGTCTACGAGCGCAACGGCGTCGAATGCGACATGCCGAAGGGGCAGGTGTGCTGCGGCATGCCGTGGCTCGACGGCGGCGACGTCAAGAACTTCGTGAAGCAGGGCGAGACAAACGTGAAGGTGCTCGCCCAGGCCGTGCGCGAGGGCAAGGACGTGGTCGTGCCGCAGCCGACGTGCGCATACGTGCTCAAGAAGGAGTACCCCGACTACGTCGGGGGCGCCGATGCCGAGCTGGTGGCA
>JAHWLA010000218.1 GCA_019347595.1 Actinomycetota bacterium | reverse complement strand
GAGGGCGGCATCGAGGGAGAGATGAAGCGCCCGCTGGATTTCGCCCCGCGGCCCGCCCCGCCGCCGCCCAGGCCGCCACCCCAGAAGATGGGGACGGCGCCGCCCCACCGCCGCCGGCTCCGCCCGAACATCGACAGGCCGGCCAACCCGAAGAGGAGCAGGGGGAACAGCACGTTCCCCAGCCCGGGGCTGTCCTCGCCCTGACCGCCCTCCGGCAACGGCGGCAGGTCCCCGACCGCGTCGTCGCCCAGCGCCGATCGGATGGCGTCCGTCCCTTGTCGCACGGCGCCGCCGAAGTCACCGGCCCGCAACAACGGGATCAACCGCTCCCGGATGATCCGCCCCGACTCCAGGTCGGTGAGGTCACCCTCCACCCCACGCCCCACCTCGATGCGCACGTGACGGTCCTCCACCACGATCAACAGCAGCACGCCGTTGTCGTCGCCCCGGGTGCCGACGCCCCACTCCCGCGCCAAGTCGATGGAGTAGTCCTCCAGCGAACGGTCGCCGATGGTGCGCACCAGCGCCACCGCCACCTGGTTGCCGCTGCGCCGCCGGTAGTCCTCCAACGCCGCGCCGACCTGGCGCTCCACGTCGTCGGGCACCACGTTCGCAGCGTCGACCACCGGCGCCGTGAACCGCGGGAGGTCCTCCTGGGCCCGCGCCCCGACGGGCGCGGACTGCAGCGCCATCAGCACGACCGTGGTCAGCGCGGCGAGCAGCCGCTTCGCCATCACCCCGTCGTGGTCGGCGGCGTTGTGAGGTCGACTGTCGGCGCGTCACGGGCGTCGACGTCGGCTGTGAACTCCGTCCGCCGCTCGAACCCGAACAGTCCGGCGAAGATGCTGCGCGGGAACCGCCGGATTGTGCGGTTGTAGTCGACCACCACTGTGTTGTAGTCACGCCGTGCCTGGGCGATGCGGTTCTCCGTCCCCTCCAACTGGACCTGGAGGTCGCGGATGTTCTCGTTGCTGCGGAGCTCCGGGTACTGCTCGACGATGACGAGGAGCCGGCCCAGCGCCCCCGTCACCTGACCGGCGGCCGCTTCCTTCTGTTCCGGCGTGGCGGCGCCCGCGTAGTTCTGCCGGGCGCGGGCGATTTCCCCGAACACCTCCTGCTCCTGCTGCAGCGCCCCCTGCACCGCCGCCACCAGGTTGGGGATGAGGTCGTTGCGCCGCTGGAGCTGGGCGTCGAGGTTGGCGAACTGCTCGTCGACCCGCGCCTCGCGGTCGACCAGCCCGTTGTACGAACCGATCAGGGGCAGGACGAGCAGCAGGATGAGGCCGCCGACGATGGCGACAGGGACCAGCCAGCGCGGGCGCGAGCGGGCTCCGGATGCGAGTGCTTCCATGACACCTCCTGTACCCGACGCTAGTGGGGCGTCTGACAACACAACGCCGGTACTCGCCGGCCCCCGCGCCTCCCGCTGCGTCCTCTCCTCAAGAGCCTGGTGGCTTCCTTCGTCGTCGCTCCTTGCGGGCGAGCGTCATGAGACGCCCCACGAGTGCCCGAACATGTCACGGCAGGCGTCGAGGCCCTCGACGACGATGTCGTGGCGCCGCCGCTCCTCCCACCGCGCCCGCTCCAGACGGAACCGGATCGAGCGGGCCGCGGCGCCCTGCCGGACGTGCGGCTCCCAGCCGTCGTCCTCGTAGCCGAGCGAGCGCGAGATGCGCACCGACGCCTCGTTGTCGGGGTAGGCGCCGCTGAAGGCCACCTCCGCGCCCAGCCCAGCGAAGGCAAGGTGCAGCATGGCGGCCCGCATCTCCGTGCCGATGCCCTTGCCCTGCCACCGCTGCACCAGCCACGAGCCGCTGTAGACGGAACGAAGGACGGCGAACTGCTCGGCGTGCACGGCCTGCGTGCCGACGACCTCCCCGTCGACGACCACGGCCAGCGGGAGGTCCCACTTGTCGGGGGACCAGTCGGCCCACGCCTTCCAGTGCCACTGGAGCACGGACCGCTCGCGACGCGGGCTGGGCAGCACGCTCCACTCTGTGAGGAACGGCATGGTGGCCGGGTCGTGGATGCCCTCGGCAGCCAGGGCGGCCAACGCGAATAGGTCGGCCTCGTCGGGGGGCCGCAGGTCGAGGCGCGGCGTGCGGACCCGCAGCTCGAACAACGGCCAGTACCGGTGTCCCATGCAGCCCAGTGTCGCGACGGGCGACACCGGGCTGCCGGGGTTTTTCAGCGGGGGTTACTGGGGTCGGTAGATGTTGAGCTCCGGACCTGCACCGAAGGCGGCGGTGTCGCCCCGCCCGGTGGCGGCGAGGACGAATGCCATGGCGTCGCCGGTGATGCGGCCCGCCGAGCCGTCGCCCACCTTGCACTCCTCCACGCCGTCGACGGCGATCGTCACCGGCTGGTACCCCTGGGTCTCGAGGACACCGGCGATGTGCGAGACGGCCGCCCGCAGCCCAGGCCCCCGCTCGGAGGGACGGCCGACGGCGAAGCGGATGTCGTCGGCATGGACGAAGGCGTCGTACCAGAGGGCCTCCACCCCGAACCCGACCGTGCCGTCGAAGCCGGGGACCGAGCTGTTCCACCCTTCGTCGTCGAAGCCGCCGAGCAGGTCGCGGGCGACCTTGCCGCTCTGCTCCAGTTCCTCCGCCAACTGGGCGGCGGTGCGGCCCCGCCGCTCCTCGACGTGGCCCGCCAGGCGCTCGGGCGTGCCGAGGCCCTCGATGCGGCCGTTGACGACGTCGGTCATGGTGCCGATGACGTGGGCGGCCACGTCGGCGGTGCGCCACCCCTCGCAGCGCGTCGGTGCGTCCCACTCGCTGTCGCTCAGCGACAGGATGAGCTCGGCGAATCCGGTCAGCTCGTTCTCCAGGCCGGGAACGACCTCGGTTCGTGACAACGGCATGTGTTCCTCCCCTTTTGGGCCTCATGTGGTTACGTGCAGGCTGCATGCATCTATACTCCGCAACCGCAATGCCCGTCAACGGTGACAAAGGCCACAGGCGCACCCAGGCCGAGCGCTCGGCCACAACCAAGGCCGCCCTCCTCGCCTCGGCGCGGGCGCTGTTCACCGAGCGGGGCTTCGCGGGCGCCGGGCGCGAAGACATCGTGGAGCGGGCGGGGGTCACCCGGGGGGCGATGTACCACCACTTCGCCAACAAGGAGGACCTCTTCCGGGCCGTCCTCGCCGAGGTCGAGGCGGAGATCGGCACCCGGGTGCTGGAAGCGGCCATGCAGGGGGGCGACGAGCTGGAGCGGCTGCGGCTGGGCTGCCAGGCCTTCCTCGACACGGCCATGGACCCCGCCGTGCGCCGCATCGTCCTCCTCGACGCGCCCTCGGTGCTGGGGTGGCAGGCGTGGCGCGACATCGAGGCCGAGCACGGGCTCAAGCTCATGAAGGACGCCCTGGCCGAGGCGGCCGCCGCGGGCCTGATCCCCGAGCAGCCCATCGAGCCGCTGGCCCACATGCTGCTGGCCGCGGTCAACGAGGCGGCCCTGCTGGTCGCCAACGCCAAGCATCCCAAGAAGGCCCGGGCCGAGGTGGGGGCGACCGTCGACGGCCTCCTCCGCCGCCTCGCCGACCGCTGAAAACCTCGAAGTGTTCGGAGTTGGGGCGCTCCAACGCCCCCAACAACCCACACGTAGAGGCGTGGGTAGGGTGGGTGGCGTGACGTGGCACCACGGGACGGCGGCAGGGGCCGTACTGACGGCGATTTCCCTAGGCGGGCCTGAGGCGGTCGACCACCGCGACGACGACGTGGCCAACGTCCAGGAGAAAAACCGTCCC
>JAHWLA010000217.1 GCA_019347595.1 Actinomycetota bacterium | reverse complement strand
CCACCAAGGCCGTCACCAAGGGCTTCGCCATCGGCTCCGCGGTCATCGCCGCGGTGGCGCTGTTCGCCTCGTTCATCGAGACGATCGGCGACGAGCTGCCCGAGCTGATCGGCCCGGGGCAGAACGTCTTCGAGGCCATCCAGATCAACGTGGCCGACCCCAAGACGTTCATCGGCCTCCTCATCGGCGGCTCGGTGGCGTTCCTGTTCTCGGCGCTCGCCATCCGGGCCGTGGGCCGGACCGCCGGTGTCGTGGTGCAGGAGGTGCGCCGGCAGTTCGCCGACGGCGGGATCATGGCCGGGACCAAGCGCCCCGACTACGGCCCCGTCATCGACATCTGCACGGCGGCGTCACTGCGGGAGCTGGCCACCCCGGCCCTGTTGGCGGTGCTGACGCCGGTGATCATCGGCTTCGGCATCAATTTCTACGCCCTGGGTGCCTTCCTGGCGGCCGTCATCCTCACCGGCCAGCTCATGGCCAACTTCCTGTCGAACTCGGGCGGTGCCTGGGACAACGCCAAGAAGTACATCGAGGACGGCCACGAGGGCGGCAAGGGGTCCGAAGCGCACAAGGCTGCCGTCATCGGCGACACCGTGGGCGACCCGTTCAAGGACACGGCGGGCCCGGCTCTCAACCCGCTCATCAAGGTCATGAACCTGGTCTCGCTGCTGATCCTCCCCGCCGTCATCTCGCTGCAGGACAACGACGCCGCCCTCTACGCCATCGCGGGCGTCTCGCTGGTGATCCTGGCCATCGCCATCGCCTTCTCCAAGCGCAAGACGGACGGCATGGGCGAGGGCACGGCGACGGCCGCGGTCGGCACCCACGCCGTGAGCGACGGCGACTCGCCGACCAAGCTGGCGCTCGACGCCCTGGACCGGTGGATCGTGGATCTGGGCGACGAGGACGCCGATCTGCGCAAGCAGCTCCGGGAGGCCAAGTCGGCCCTCCAAGCCGACGTCACCGCCTAACCCCTCCTGCCGAATTGGGATGCAAAGTGGTCGCTGACGCGACCACTTTGCAGACCGGAACCGCGGCGGGCCGGCAGGCACCCCCAAACCGGTGTGCGAAACGGTCGCTCCAGCGACCGTTTCGCATCCCAATTCGGAGACGGGTCAGGCGGAGGGGCGGCGGGCTTTCCGCAGCTCCAGCGCCACGGGCACGAGCGAGAGCACGATGATCAACCCGATCACCGGCAGCAGGTACTTGTCGATGTCGGGGATGGTGTCGCCCAGCACGTAGCCCAGCGTCGTCACCCCCACCGCCCACAGGAACCCGCCGATGATGTTGAACCGCACGAACGTGCGGTACTCCATGCTCCCCACGCCGGCCAGGATCGGTGCAAAGGTCCGCACGATGGGCACGAAGCGGGCGATGACGATCGTCTTCACTCCGTACTTGTCGAAGTAGGCCTGCGCCTTCTCGACGTTCTCGTGCTTGAAGAACCGCGACTCGGGCCGCCGGAACAGGGCGGGCCCCACCCGGTTGCCGAAGGCGTAGCCCACCTGGTCGCCGGCGATGGCGGCGACGAAGCACCCCACCAGGATCAGCGGGAAGTTCAGCTTGCCCTGCGACGCCAGCAGCCCGGCCGTGAACAGCAGCGAGTCGCCCGGCAGGAAGAACCCGATCAACAGCCCGGACTCGGCGAACACGATGGCGAACAGCCCCAGGGTGCCGAACGTCTCGAGGAGGTGCTCCACGTGCATGAGGGGCGAGAGTAGAGGGTCGGTTACCCTGGAGACGAAGCGGCCGGGGGGCCGCCAGCTAGGGGGAACCATGCAACGAAGAGCCGCCTGCCTTGGCGCGGCCGTCGTCGGCCTGTTGGGGACGCTCGTCCCCACCGCCGCCGCCGACCCGCCCGCCTCGATCGTCCCGGTGGCCCGCGAGGCCGAACCGGTCGTCCTCACCGGAGCCCAGCTCCCGACCTGGTCCCGCCTGCCCGCCCAGGGCAGCGCCCTGCCGTGGCCGTCCGGCTTCCTCGACGGCGTGCGCGACGCCCACCACGGCACGCTCGTCGTCCCGCCCGACGTGCGTACCGGCGTCGACCCCGACCAGGTCGTCGCCTACAAGTGGAACGCGAGCTCCGCCAAGTGGTCCGAGGTACCGGTCCAGGTGGACGAGCGCTTCCCCTACTTCCTGGCCAACGCCAACTCCGACTTCGCCATGTACTCGGCGGTGGACGAGGAGCTGACCTACGCGTGGGACACGGAGCGTTGGAACATGACGGCAGGCACGTGTACCACCGCACATCCGCCCGGCGTGTCGACCATGGCGGACCCGGTGCCGACCCTGGACGACGACGACGAGATCGTGTTCATGGCCGACGACACCGGCGTGAAGGCCCCGGCCCTCACCGCCCGCCCGACGGGCACGACAGGCGACCGCCAGGAGGTGGTCCTGGCCGACCCGCTCGACCCGACCAAGCAGCGGTACGTCTACCTCTTCCTCAAGTCGGCCGGACCGTCGGCGGCGGGCTACGTCGCGTACACGCGGGACGCCAATGCCGACGAGTACATCGACCGCGACAGCTTCACCGCCGACGACCCGGAGAAGCTGGGCAGCAGCAACACCGGCTACGGCCCCAACCTGGCGGGCACGGTGTGCGACCCGGGCGGCACACAGCGGGCGTCCACCGACCGCTTCCCGCGTGACGGCGTGACCGTGACCACCGACCGCTACACCTGGCGTGCCACGGGACGCTGGATGGTGCGCAGCATGCAGGTCGCCAACAGCGGCGGCTACGGCCCCGACCTCATCGACCGCTGGAAGGGCCGCGCCTTCCAGCAGAGCCCCGACTCGTCGATCAGCATCGTCGGCTTCGAGGACGAGCAGGTCAACTGGGAGGCCAACTCCAGCCTGCTGGGCGAACGGGTCGGCCCCGTGCGGGCCATCCGCGAAGTGTGGGGCGCCGACTCCGGCACGAACGTCACCAAGATCGAGACGTTCTACCGGGACGCCGTCACGTACCGGTACCACGTCCGCGTCCACCCCATCCCGCCCGACGGCCTCTACACGTCGTGGGACTACAACGCGGGCGTCGCCACCAAGTACTACAACGCCCTCAAGCCCAACGGCGTCGACATCGACGGCGTGAACGACGACATCGGCAACGTCGACGAGGTCGGCGGGCAGCCGGCGTTCTTCGACGCACCCGACCCCACGTTCAACACCCCACTGTCGATCTACAACTGGGAGCAGGTGTCGGGCGTCGGCGACGCGGGCTCGCTCGTGTACCTCATCGAGCTCAAGGGCGCCACGTCGGCGGGCAACCCGGCCGTGGTCCCGTACTACCGCGACGACAAGTGCCTCGACGACGGCACGGGCGACAATCCCGTGCCGCGGCCGTACCCCGGCGACGCGGGCGACGATCCCGATGTCATCGCCGGCTACGAGGCGGCCAACGGGGGTACGCCGTACGCCTCGCTCACCTGCGACCAGAAGCAGGGGGCATGGGGCAGCCACGGCGTGCACTTCTTCGCCACCCACGACACGGACAACGCCTTCACACCCAAGACGACGACCGAGGTCGACGCCCAGCAGTGGCAGTTCGCCGTGCCGACCTCGGCGCCCACCAACGTCGGCGACCCCTATGCCAACACGGTGAAGTTCCGGTTGGTCCCGGCGGCGGTACAGCAGGACGCAGGCCCGTAAGCCGAACAGACGGGAGCGGGACGGCTGTTTGACAGTCCCGCTCCCGTCTGCTCACCTCGAAAAACGATGCCCAAACCGCTCGTCATCGTGGAATCGCCGGCCAAGGCGAAGACCATTGCCCGATTCC
>JAHWLA010000216.1 GCA_019347595.1 Actinomycetota bacterium | reverse complement strand
TGAAGCCCCGCTGCAGGTCGGAGTGGATCACGCCCGCGCACTCGGGCGCCTTGGCCCCGGCGCGGAAGGTCCACGCCCGCGACTCCTTGTCGCCGGTGGTGAAGAACGTCCGCCGTCCGAGCAGGTGGTACGCGGCGCGGGCAACACGGGGCAGGGCGCCCTCGCCGAGCCCCAGGCCCTCCAGCAGCTCGTTGCGCTCGTCGCCTTCGAGCTGCGCCGCCTCCGACTCGAGCTGCACGCTCACGCCGAGCACCTCCGACACGTCGCCCAGCTCCTCGGCCACCGGCTTCACGATCGTCTCGGTGTCGCCCACCTGATCCTCCCCGAGGTTGACCACGGCCAAGATGGGCTTGTTGGTCAGCAGGAAGAACGGCTTGAGCGCGGCCCGCGTCTCGGTGTCGAGCTTGCTGCGGTAGATCGGCGTGCCCTCCTGGAGCACCGGCAGCGCGGCGTCGAGTGCCGCCACCTCGCCCAGCAGCGACTTGTCGGCCCGGGCCGCCTTGCGCCGCTTCTCCACCTGGTTCTCCACGGTGGCGGCGTCGGCCAACACCAGCTCCAGCTCCAGCACCTGGAGATCGTCGAGGGGGTCGGTACCACCGACCACGTTCTCGTCGACGAACGCCCGCAGCACCAGGCAGATGGCGTCGACCTCGCGGATGCCGGCGAGGAACCGGTTGCCCAAGCCCTCGCCCGAGGAGGCGCCTGCAACGAGGCCGGCGATATCGACGAACTCGACGGTGGTGTGCACCGTCTTCTTGCTCTTGCTCATCTCCGACAGGGCGAGCAGGCGGGAATCGGGCACCTGCGCCACGCCCACATTGGTCTCGGTGGTGGAGAACGGATGGGCCGCGACGGCGGCGTCGCCCCCGGTCAAGGCGTTGAACAAGGCCGACTTACCGGCGTTGGGCAGGCCGACGATGCCGATGCGCTCCATTTCCCGAAGGCTACCGCCAACGTCTACCCTGCCTTCTCGACATGTCGAAGAAGACCAACAAGCGCAAGCTCCGGGCCAAGAAGAAGGCCAACCACGGCAAGAAGCCGAACTGCGGCCGTTAAGCCTGTCTCTCTGCTGACGCCCGAGCCAGGACGACCTCGGTCGAGCCCTGGATGTTCCACCACCACTCGAGCACCTGGAACCCCAGCTCGACGTTGATGCGGAGCATGGCGTCGTTGCTCCCCGCGTTCCACGTCTCCACGCCGCGCACCCATGGCCGCGTCTCCAGCACGCGAAGGAGCATGGAGGCCTTGAGCAGCCGGCCCAGCCCGCGGTTGCGGTGCTGCGGCCACACACCCGTGTCCTCCTGCTCGGCGATGGTCCGATCGGCTCGGTGCAGCAGCCCGGTGTAGCCGGCGATCTCGCCGGTAGCGGTCTCCACAGCGGCAATGGTGGTGAACAGCGTGCCCTTCGCCAGCCGCGAACGCTGGAGCTCGTCGAGCTCGGCGGGCGTGATGACCTCCGGCTCCATCTCGAAGTCGTCGAGCGGGGCCGTGTTCATGACGGCGGCGGCTCGCGCCAGCCGCTCCAGCCACTCGGCCGGGTAGCCGTCCTCGAAGACCACCAGCTCGTAGCCCGGCACCGGCGCTCTCCACTTCTCCAACAGAGCGAGGTCGAGGTCCTCGAAGCGCAGCCCGCTCCGACGCTCGCGCAGCTTGGGGGCCATGCCCATCGCCTCGGCGAATCGCAGCCCCGTGCCTTCCTCGCGGCACATGGCGTCCACGATCGTGCACCCCTCGGCGCCCGCCTGCTCGGCCGCACTGCGCAGCAGGGCGCGGCCCACGCCGCGGCGACGGGCGCGCCGGGCGACGTCGACGTCGATGTCGGCGTGATCGCGGTTCGTCGACCGCCGTTCGAGGGCGAGCGTGGCGGTGCCGACGATCGTCCCGTCGTCTGCACGGGCGACCCACCGCGTGGTCGGCCGCCACGCCAACGGCGCGCGGATGCGGCCGAGGAACTCCCCCCACGACGTGGGCTCCCAGTGCGGCAGCGCCTCCCGCTCGTTGCCGGCGACGATCTCGTAGATCGCCCGCAGTTGCGCCTCCGACGCCGCCTGCTCGTCGATCCGCTCTATGCGCATGCCCACGGTGTAGCGCAGGTGCCGCAGCAAACCCGCTCGAATTAGCGTCGGCCCCCGTGGCTGCACTGGCATCGCTGCGTGTCGGGGACCCGCCCGACCTGTGGGCCGACCTCGGCTTCACCGTCGAGGACGACACGGTCGTGGTGAGCGGCGTGCGCCTGCTGCTCGGCGCCGAGGTGCCCGGGCTGTCGGACTGGGCGTTCTACGAGGTCGACGACGACGTGCCCGCCGCGCCGCCGCATGCCAACGGGGTCGAGTCGATCGACCATGTGGTCCTCCTGACGCCCGACTTGGACGCGACTATCGACGAACTGTGCGCCGCCGGCCACGACCTGCGCCGCGTACGGGAGGCGGGTGGCGGCGTGCGCCAGGCGTTCTTCCGGCTTGGCCCCGTCATCCTCGAAGTGGTGGGGCCGACAGACGGGGCGGCGCGGTTGTGGGGCATCACCTTCAACGTGCGCGACCTCGACACCACCGCCGCGTTCCTCGGCGACCGACTCGGGGTGGCCAAGGACGCCGTCCAGCCCGGCCGCCGCATCGCCACCCTCGACCGCCGCGCCGGCTCCACCGTCCCCCTGGCTTTCATGACCCCGCCCCCTTCGCGGCGCATGAGCGGGGACTGGTCGGACGAGGTGGCCGAGTTGCGGCGGCGGGAGGCGCTGGCCCGGGCCATGGGCGGGCCCGAGAAGGTCGAGCGCCAGCACGCGGCGGGCAAGCTGACCGTGCGGGAGCGCATCGACTCGCTGCTCGACCCCGGCTCCTTCCACGAGATCGGGGCGCTGGCGGGGCGGGCGACGTACGAGGGCACCGAGCTCGTCGACGTCTCCCCCACGAACTTCGTCATGGGGCGCGGCCGCATCGACGGCAGGCCCGTGGTGGTGGGCGGCGACGACTTCACCGTGCGGGGCGGGGCGGCCGACGCCTCGATCTGGCAGAAGCAGGTCATGTCGGAGCAGATGGCCAACGAGCTTCGCGTGCCCATCGTCCGTCTGGTCGACGGCGGCGGCGGCGGCGGCTCGGTGAAGTCGCTGGAGTCGATGGGCCGGACCTACGTGCCGTTCAACCCCGGGTGGGAGTGGGTGGTCGCCAACCTGGCCACCGTGCCCGTCGTCGCCTTGGCCCTCGGCAGCGTGGCGGGCCTGGGCGCCGCTCGGGTGGTCAGCAGCCACTTCTCGGTGATGGTGAAAGGCACGTCGCAGGTGTTCGTGGCCGGCCCGCCCGTCGTCGCCCGCCTCGGCGAGCAGGTCGACAAGGAGACGCTCGGCGGCAGCCACGTGCACGCCCGCAACGGCGTGGTCGACGCCGAGGCCGCCAGCGAGGAGGCGGCATTCGCCCTCGCCCGCCGCTTCCTCTCCTACTTGCCCTCGTCGGTGCACGACGCCCCGCCGCGTGGCCCGCAGGACGACGATTCCGAGCGGCGCGACGACTGGCTCATCGGCGCCATCCCCCGCAGTCGGCGAGCGGCCTTCAAGATTCGGCCGGTGATCGAGTCGGTGGTCGACCGAGGCTCGTTCTTCGAGATGGGCCGGTTGTGGGGGCGGTCCGCGGTGACCGGCCTGGCCCGCCTCGACGGCTGGCCCGTCGGCGTACTGGCGAGCGACCCGTACCACTAC
Source organism: Actinomycetota bacterium (assembly GCA_019347595.1). Classification (GTDB taxonomy): domain Bacteria; phylum Actinomycetota; class Acidimicrobiia; order Acidimicrobiales; family JAHWLA01; genus JAHWLA01. Next base: position 152 of record JAHWLA010000216.1, on the reverse strand, counting down.
GGCGCCGGGTGGACGGCCGAGGCGTCCGAGAAGGTGGCCCGCTTCGTGGACCTGGCGGACACCTTCCACCTGCCCGTCGTGCACCTGGTCGACCAGCTCGGCTTCGTCATCGGCGCCGCGGCCGAGAAGGCGGGGACGATCCGGGCCGGAGC
>JAHWLA010000215.1 GCA_019347595.1 Actinomycetota bacterium | reverse complement strand
CCGGACTCCGTAGAAGGTCAGCTTCAGCGCGATCCCCCCTGGCTTGGTTACCGGCAGGTTACCGATACAGGACTGTTTTGCCCCCGCGTGTGACGAAGAGCACACCGGTCGCGACGAAGGCGCCCGACGGGCGCCTTCGTGCGTGCTGCTCGGGAGGTCGTCAGCGGGCGCCGGTGCCGACCAGGCCGCGCTGTTGAAGCATGACCTTGAGGTCGTGCGGGTTCGACGCCGTCATCATCGCCCCCCGCAGATCGATCTTGCCCTGCTGGTAGAGGTCGACCAGCGACTGGTCGAACGTCAGCATCCCGTAGTACTCGCCCTCTTGGATGATCTCGTGGATGTCGCCGGTGCGCTGCGGGTCGACGATGCACTGCTGGATGCGCCCGTTCACCACCATGACTTCCATGGCGGGGACGCGGCCCTTGCCGTCGGCGGTGGGGACGAGGCGCTGGCAGACGGTGCCCTTGAGCGCGCCGGCCAACGCGACGCGGATCTGGTTCTGCTGATGGGGCGGGAAGAAGTCGACGATCCGGTTGACGGTCTCGGTGGCGTCGATGGTGTGCAGCGTCGAGAAGACGAGGTGGCCGGTCTCCGCGGCTGAAAGGGCGGCGGCCACGGTCTCCTGGTCGCGCATCTCGCCCACCAGGATCACGTCGGGGTCCTGGCGCATGGCGGCGCGCATGGCGGAGGCGAAGTCCTGGGTGTCGAAGCCGATCTCGCGCTGGTTGATCTCGGCCAGGTTGTCGCGGTGGAGGACCTCGATGGGGTCCTCGATGGTGACGATGTGGACCTCGCGCGACTGGTTGATGTGGTCGATCATGGCGGCGAGGGTGGTGGTCTTGCCCGACCCGGTCGGGCCGGTTACGAGCACCAGGCCGCGGTGCTCGGACGCCAGGCGCCCCACCACCTCGGGCAGGTTGAGCTCCTCGAAGCTGTCGGCCGACGTGCGTACCCGGCGGAACACCATGGCCACCGAGCCCCGCTGGCGGAACACGTTCACGCGGAACCGGCCGCAGCCGGGGATGGCGTAGGCGAAGTCCGCCTCGTTGCGGATGGAGAACTGCTCGGCGACGTCGTCGCGCATGATGGCTGCCGCCATCTCCGCCGTGATCTCGTTGGTCAGCACCTCTTCGGTGTCCATCTTCCGCAGGTCGCCGTGGACACGGATGCGCGGCGGGGACCCCGCCTTGACGTGGAGGTCGGACGCATCCAGAGGCTCCATGGCGCGGAGCAATCGATCGAGCCAGTCGTGGGCCATGGAGGGAACATCGGCCGCCGGAGCAGGCGAGTTAACCTCCGCGACGTGCGCAAATCGGACACCACGGTCGGCGGCCTGGCGGTTGCCTACCTGGAGGACGGTCCGGCCGACGGCCCCCTGGCACTGTGCCTCCACGGATTCCCCGACTCCCCGCACACCTGGCGGTATCTGCTGCCTGCGCTGGCGGACGCCGGCTACCACGCGGTGGCGCCGTGGTCACGGGGGTACGCGCCGACCGGCCTGGCGCCCGACAGCCGCTATACCACCTCGGCGCTGGCCGAGGACGCCGAGGCGCTCCACGAGGCGCTCGGCGGTGACGGGCGGGCGGTGCTCGTCGGCCACGACTGGGGGGCGCTGGCCGCCTACGGGTCGGCTGCCGTCTCGCCCGACCGGTGGGCGAAGGTGGTCACGATGGCGGTCCCCCCGATGTCGCTTGTCGGCGCGGGCTTCATCGGCTTCGACCAGGTCCGGCGCAGCTTCTACATCTACTTCTTCCAAACGGTGTTTGCCGAGATGGCCGTGGGGGCCGACGACCTCGCCTTTCTCGACCGCTTGTGGGGCGACTGGTCGCCCGGCTACGACGCCGCCGAAGACCTCGTGCACGTGAAGGAGGCGCTGCGGGCGCCCGAGCACCTGACGGCGTCGCTCGGCACATACCGGTCGATGTTCCAGCCGGACCCTCACGGCCGACCCGACGGCCCGCTGTCCCAGCCGTGGCTGTACCTGCACGGGCGCCACGACGGGTGCATCGGCATGGAACTGGCGCCAGCCGACGCCGTGGTCCTCGACGGCGCCGGCCACTTCCTCCAGGTCGAGCGCCCCGACGACGTCAACCGACTCGTCCTCGACTTCCTCGCCCGCTGACCGCCCCCGTTCGGTCCCCCGATGGCGCGCCATAGCGCGCCATCGGGGGACCAGAACGCAGGTCACGGCAGGGTGAGGCGGCCGTCGTGGATGACGGCGAGGCCGTCGTCCACCAGCGACGCCACCGCGACCGCCGCTCGCTCGTGCGCGCCGGGCCAACCCGCGGCGACATCGGCCTTGTCGAGCGGGACCGGCGCGGCGGCCAGGGCGGCCACCAGCCGCCCCCGGCCCTGGCGGTCCGAGCCGTCGAACCGAGACTGGCGGCCCGCAGGCGTGGCCGGGTCGGGGCCGCCGTGACGCCGCCACGCGCACCGGCTGAACAGGGGGCAGTCGTCGCAGCGCGGCGCCTGGCGGGTGCACACGGTGGCGCCCAGGTCGAGCACCGCCTGGTTCCACGCCCAGCCATGGCCTGACGGCACGAGCGCATCGGCGTCCGCCTGCGCCGTCACCGCGAACGCTCGGCCCAGCACGCGAGCGGCGTTCACGTCGAGCACGCCGATGTCGCGCTCGAAGGCGAAGGCCAGCACGGCGCGGGCGGTGTACGGCCCGATCCCCGGCAGAGCCAGCAGCGCGTCCAACGAGTCGGGCAGTCGACCGTCGTGGCGCTCCACCACGGCGACCGCGCACCGATGGAGGTTGACCGCCCGGCGGTTGTAGCCGAGTCCCGACCACAGCCGGACGACGTCGCCCACCGGCGCCGCCGCGCACGACGCCGCCGTGGGGAACCGGTCGACGAACGCCGCCCACTTCGGCACCACCCGCGAGACCTGCGTCTGCTGGAGCATGAGCTCGCTGACCAGCACGGCCCACGGGTCGCGGGTGCGCCGCCACGGCAGGTCGCGCCGGGCGGCGTCCCACCAGTCGAGCAGGGCTACGCCCAGACGTCGTCCCCGTACGGGCGCTGCCGCGGGGGCGCGGCGTCGCGCTTCCACACCATCACCTTGCGGCGGAAGTAGCAGACCTCGTCGCCGTGCTGGTTGAAGCCCTTCGTCTCCACCGTCACTACGCCGCGGTCGTTCTTCGACGACGACTCCTTCTTGTCCAGAACGCGGGTCTCGGCGTAGATGGTGTCGCCGTGGAAGGTCGGCTTCTTGTGGGTGAGCGACTCGACCTCGAGGTTGGCGATCGCCGCCCCGCTCACGTCGGGCACGCTCATGCCCAGCACCAGCGAGTAGACGAGGTTGCCGACCACGACGTTCTTGCCGTGCACCGTCTCGTTCTGGGCGAACCACTCGTTGGTGTGGAGCGGGTGGTGGTTCATGGTGATCATGCAGAACAGGTGGTCGTCGTACTCGGTGATCGTCTTGCCCGGCCAGTGCTTGTAGACGTCGCCGGTCTCGAAGTCCTCGTAGTAGCGGCCGAAGGAGCGGTCGTGCACGGTCATAGGCCGCGCAGCGTAGGGGAGCCCCGTTCTGCGGACCAGAACGGTGCGTGGGGGCCGGCTGAGGGATGATCGGGGGGTGATCGAGCTCGGGTTGCGCAACGACGTGTACCGCAGGCCGCTGGCCACGGCCCTCGACCGCCTGGGGCTGCGGGAGGGCTGGCGGTGCGTCGACGTGGGCGCGGGCGGCGGCGACGTCACCGTGGCGCTGGCCGAGATCGTGGGGCGCGACGGGCGCGTGTACGCCGTCGACAGCGACCCCGCCGCGCGCGACGAGGTGGCCAAGGCGGCGGCCGAGCACGCGCAGGTGATCGCCATCACCCAAGCGGGCGAGGCGCTCATGCTGCCCGAGCCGGTCGATCTCGCCTTCTGCCGCTTCGTGCTCATGCACGTGCACGCCCCGGTGGTGGTGCTC
>JAHWLA010000035.1 GCA_019347595.1 Actinomycetota bacterium | reverse complement strand
CCGCGGGGCCCGCGGGGGTGGGTCAACCCGCGGCCGCGGGCGTGGCCCCCCGTGGGGCGGGTCCCAACCCCCCCCGGCCCCTCCCCCGCCCAACGGGCGCCCGCCGCCCGCCTGCCCCGCGCCGGGGGCGCCCCGCCGGGCGGGCGGCTGAGCCCCCTCCCCCCCGATCTCGTTGCGGAAGTGCGCGCCCTGGTGCGCACTTCCGCAACGAGAACGGGCTGGGGTCAGCGGCGGCGGGCGGCACCCCCTGCGCCGGTGCGGGCGGGACGCGGCGCCAGGCGGCTGAGCCGGGCCACCAGCACCTCCACCACCAAGTGGTCGGGCCACGCCTTCGCCCCGCGCAGGTCGAGGTCGGCCTCGGCCAGCCACGCCACCGCCCGGGCGATGCCCGCGGAGCCCAGCCGCCGGGCCTGGTTCAGGGCCTTCTTGGCCGGGAAGGGCGACACGCCGAGCAGCGCGGCCGCCTCGTTCTCGTCGCGGACCTCGGCCCCGTCGAGCCGCAGCATGGCCTGGTAGTGGCGATGCAGCGTGGCCAGCACGACGAGCGGGTGCCGGTCCCCCGCTCCCAGCATGCGCTGGACGTACGACAGCGCGCCCGCGGTGTCGCCCGCGTCGATGGCGTCGGTCAGGTCCCACGGGGCAACGCCGCCCGCCTCGCCGAGGAACGGGAGGACCTCGTCGACGCCGACCCGCGCACCCTCGCCGTAGGAGGCGGCCAACGACTCCAGCAGGTTGCCCAGGCGACCCATGTCCTCGCCCAGGTGCTCGCCGAGCAACGCACCGGCGGCGGCGTCGAGCTTCACCGGTCCCTCGTGCAGCCGGGTGGTAAGCCACGACGTGCGGGCCTTGGCCCCGCTCGGCACGGACGTGTCGACGACGTGGCCCACCTTCTTCACGGCGTTCACCAGGCGCTGCGAAACCTGCCCGCCCCCCGCCGTGAGGACGAGCGCCGTGGTGGGCAAGGGGTCGGCCAGCCAGCCGATGAGCGGCTCCAGTTCCTCGGTGCGGAAGCGCCCGACCTCCCGCACGACGACCACGCGCCGGTCGCCGAGGAAGGGCGGCGTCAGGCAGGCGTCCACGATGGCCGAGACGGGGATCTCCTCGCCGGAGAGATCCTCGACCGCCATCGAGTCGTCGCCCGCCAGCTCGCGCACGAGCCGGCGCACCTCGTCGGTGACCAGGGCAACGTCGTCGCCCTTGACGTACCAGGCGTTCACACTCCGTTGCCTTCCGACTTGCCTTCCGAACCGGCCTCCAGCACGGCGGCGAGCACGTCGCAGACGCGGCGGGTGCCGCGGACGTCGTGGGCGCGGACGATCCGGCACCCGCGCGTCACGCCGAGCGCGGTGGCCGCCACCGACGCCTCGCGCCGGTCGCCGACCTCCAGGTCGAGCAGCCGACCGAGGAACGTCTTGTTCGACGCCGAGAGAAGCAGCGGATAGCCGAGCGCGGCGAGGCGGTCCGAGGCGTGCAGCAGCACGACGGACTGCTCCCACGTCTTGCCGAGGTCGAGCCCGGCGTCGATCACGATCCGCTCGGGCGGGATGCCCAGCTCCTCGGCGCTCCGGGCGCGCTCGCGCAGGAACTCGCACACGGTGACGACGACGTCGTCGTAGTGCGGTTCCGGGTCGGGCACGCGCGGCGCCAGTCGGATGTGGGTGGCGACCACCGTGGCCTGCGCCTTGGCCGCCACCGTGAGGTACTCGGGATCGGCGAAGCCGCTGATGTCGTTGCCGACACAGGCGCCCGCGGCGAACGCCGCTTCGGCCACCGACGCCCGCCACGTGTCGACCGAGATCGGCACGTCGAAGCGGGAGCGCACGGCCTCCACGGCCGGAATCACCCGGTCGAGCTCTTCGTCCTCGGTCACCTCCGGGCCGGGGCCGGCCTTCACCCCGCCGACATCGAGGAGGTCGGCGCCCTCGGCCACGAGCTGCTCGGCCCGGGCCAGAAACCGGTCCATGGCGAAGTAGGCGCCCTTGTCGTAGAAGGAGTCGGCGGTCCGGTTGAGGATCCCCATGACCAGGGCTCGCGTGGCGATGTCGAAGGTCCGGTCGCCGAGGGTGAGGCGCACGGGCCGAACCTACACGCGGGTAGGGCGGCAGCCAGGCAGACGGCGGCCGTTGCCAGCCCGGCCAGCGCACGGACCACGAGCCGCCGTCGCCACGGAAAGGCGACAGCGCCGATGGTCGCCAACGCCACCAGGTGGCGGGCCCCGAACGACCCGAGCCCGAGCCCGGCGGCGTGGTGGGCGACTCCCTCCACCCAGGCCAGCATCAGCCTCGTCGGCAGGTGGAGCAGCGCCGCAACCGGTCCTCCCACGACCCCGGCCACGAAGCCCGCGCCCATCCCCCACATCATGAGCGGCCCGGCCACGGGGACGGCCAGGAGGTTGGCCGCCGTCGACACGGTCGGCATGCCGCCGAACACCGGCGCCAGGAGGGGCGCCACCCCGGCTTGCGCCGCCAGCGTCGCCGCCAGGGGCAAGGGCACGCGTCGCCGGGTGAGCACGGGCGTGAGAGCCACGATGCCGCCGCAGGCGCCCACCGACAGCAGGAACCCGATGGACCCCACGAGCAGGGGATCGACCACGAGCAGCCCGGCCACGGCCAAGGCCAGGGCGCGCACACTGGAGACGGGGCGGCCTACGGTGGCAGTCACCAACGCCACGCCCGCCATGGCCTCGGCCCGCATCACCGACGGCTCCCACCGGGTGACGAGTCCGAACAGCGCCAGCAGCCCGACCGCGGCCACCAGCCGGGCGCGGAGCCCGAGGAACAGCAGGAGCGGTGAGGCGAGGGCGAGGACGAAGGCCACATTCTGCCCCGACACCGCGAGCAGGTGGGCGAGCCCCGAGTGGCGGAACTCCTCGACCGTCGCCCGCGGCTGGCCTCGGTCGTCGCCGAGGACGATCCCGGCGAACATCGCCTGTTGCCCCGGGGGGAACGACGCCACCCCTCGCAGCAGGAGTCGGCGAACGGCGTTGGCGGCGCGGGCAGGCGGGGTGCCACCGTCGAGGCGCTCGATGCCGTCGACGGCCAGACGGGCGGCGACGTGCCCGCGCAGCAGGTAGGCGCGGCGCAGGCCGCTCACCGGCGACAAACGCCCCTCCACCGCCACCCGCTCACCTGCGGCCGCCCCGCGCAGCGCCGCGGCACGGGCTCCGTAGGCCCACGCTTCTACCCGCCGGCCGTGCAGGCGCAGCTCGGCGCGCGTGCCGCGTCCGATGTCGTCGGGGTCCGTGACCAGCGTCGCCACGCCGACGACCTGCCCGCTCGTCGGTGCGTCGGCCAGCCCCGCCCACGACCGTGCCGACAGCGCCGACGCCAGCACGGCGAGGGCCACGCACAGGACCGCCGCCCGACGGGTGCCGAGCGCGTAGACGACGACGAGCGCCACCACCCCGATGCCGACCGCGCCACCGGGCAGCGGGCGCGCCCACCACGCGCCCGCCCCCGTGGCAACGGCGGCACCCACCACGGCACGGTCGGAGAGCACCCGTGGTCGTCGGACGAACCACGGCGCGGTCACGTCCGCACCCGCGATCGGAGGGCGGCCAGCTTGGCCTCGCCGATGCCGCGCACATCGAGGAGCTGGCGGACGCTGCGGAACGGCCCGTGGCGCGTGCGGTGCTCGACGATCGCTCGCGCCGTGGCGGGGCCGATGCCGGGCAGGGCTTCGAGCTGCTCGACGGTCGCCGTGTTGAGGTCGAGCGGTTGGGCAGGCGGATCGGTGGCCCGCCCCTTGCCCCCTGGACCGGGAGGGCCGCCCCCTCCGCCCCCGCCCAGCACGACCTCGGGGGCCGGCTCCCCTCGGCGCGGCACGTAGACCCGTTCCCCGTCGGCTACAGGCGCCGCCAGGTTGACCCGGTCGAGGTCGGCCTCGACGGTGATGCCGCCCGCCGCCTGCACGGCGTCGGCCACCCGGGCGGGCGACGGCAGGCGATAGAGGCCGGGGTGGACTGTGGCCCCCGCCACGTGCACGACGATCTCACCCGACGACGAAGCCTCACCCGACTCGCCGTCCGCCACGGTCGTCGTCGTGTCAGCGCGCGGGAGCAGCTCCTCGGTCGGCGGTCGCGAAGGCCGTGCCCGAGCCGACAGCGCCCATCCGGCGCCGGCCACGAGCAGGACCACCACGGCGACCACGGCCAGCGCCACCTGCGACGGCTCCACCGGGAGACGATCGAGGCGGTCGCGCCACGACCACCACCACTGCATCTCGCCGGGCTCCCGCCCACGCGGCACGTCCGGCACGTCCGGAACGTCGGACACGGCACACCCCTCGCACGATCGATGGAACCGAGGGGGAAGCGGCGACCGCCAATGTACTCAGGGGGTGTGACAGTGAACAGAGGCGACCCACGCCGCCTCGACCTCGAAGCCGATGCGCAGGTACGCGGCCCGATGGCCGTAGCCCCGCAGGCGGAGGCGCAGGTAGTCGCCGAGGTACCGCCGCAGGAAGCCGACGACCCCGTACGCCCGCCACTGCTCGACGTGCACGCCCTCGTGGCGCAGCAGTGCCTCGCTCCCCGCCGCCGACCGCCGGACGATCACCAGGGACCCCAACGTGATGGCGTCGGCGCCCGGCGGAACCGGTCCGCCCACCCACAGGCGCGCCCCCGGCGGCAGTACGCCCCCGCGCATCGAGGTCTCAGAACAGCCGAGCGGTCAGCGCCTTGCGGTACTGGACCGTGCGCGGGTCCTCGGGGCCGAGGATCTCGAGCAGGTCGAGAAACCGCTGCCGCGCCTCCTCGTCGCCCTTCACCCGGTCGAGCAACAAGTCGAGCTCGCCCACCACGCCGTCGGGCCCCGGCGCAGCAGCCGCTGCCCCGTCGCCCACCCGCGCCAGCGCCGCCACCCGGCGCGTCTCGGGCGTCTCGGGAATCCGGGCCAGCACCTGCAACGCCTGCTCCGACTCGCCCCGTCCGACCAGCAGCTCGGCCAGGGCCACCACGGCGCCCGCGTGGTCGGGGTCGAGCTCCAGCGCCTTGCGCAACGACGACTCGTCGCCCTGCTCCACCAAGCGGTCGGCCTCGCTCGCCGCCGGCGCCAACTGCTCCACGAACGCCCGCACCTGGTGCTCCGGCAAAGCGCCGACGAACGAGTCGACGACCTTGCCCCCCGACAGCGCGAACACGGCGGGAATCGACTGCACCCGGAACGCGGAGGCAACCGCCGGGTTGGCGTCGACGTCGACCTTCGCCAATTCGACTCGGCCCTCCGTCTCGCCGACGACCTTCTCCAGGATCGGGCCGAGGGTCCGGCACGGGCCGCACCACGACGCCCAAAGGTCGACCACCACGGGCACCTGGTGCGAGCGGTCGAGTACGTCGCGTTCGAACGTTGCGTCCGTTACGTCAGCCATGGGACCGATAGGTTTTCACACATGTCCGAGATCGAAGGCATCGACACCGAGTCGGTCAGCGCCTGGTTCAGCGAGAACATTCCCGGCAGCGCGCCGCCACTCACCTTCGATCTCGTGGCGGGCGGCCGCTCCAACCTCACGTTCAGGGTGACCGACTCGGCGGGCAACGCCTACGTCCTCCGCCGGCCTCCGACGTCGCATGTGCTGCCCACTGCCCACGACATGGGCCGGGAATACCGCATCATCTCGGCGCTGGGACCGACCAGCGTCCCCGTGCCTCCCGCCCTCGGCTTTTGCGACGACGAGTCGGTCAACGGCCGTCCGTTCTACGTCATGGCCTACGTCGACGGGCACATCCTGCGCGACGGTCCTGCCGCCGAGAAGTTGCTTCCCGAGCCCGCCCGCCGCAACGCCGGGCTGTCGCTGGCCGACGTGCTGGCCGACATCCACGCCGTCGACGTCGACGCCGTCGGGCTCGGCGACCTCGGGCGGCGCGAGGGCTACATCGAGCGCCAGCTCAAGCGCTGGTACGGCCAGTTCCAACAGTCACGCGACCAGACGGGCCGCGACATCCCGGCCGTCGACTCGGTCTACGACTTCCTCGTGACGCATGTCCCCGCCCAGGGACGGGCTGCCATCGTCCATGGCGACTACCGCCTCGACAACACCATCGTCGGTGACGACGGAGCGGTCCGCGCCGTCCTCGACTGGGAGCTGTGCACCCTGGGCGACCCGCTCGCCGACATCGGGCTTCTCATGGTCTATTGGGTCGAGCCCGAGGACGACTTCTCGGCCCTCGGTGTCGCCCCCACGACAGTCCCCGGCTTCGTCCGCCGCGCCGAGCTGATCGAACGCTACGGCGAGCGCTCGGGGCGGGACGTCTCGAAGATCGACTTCTACGTGGCCTTCGGCTACTGGAAGCTGGCGTGCATTCTCGAGGGCGTGTACGCCCGCTACACGGGCGGCGCGATGGGGGGTGACCGGTCCGGGTTCGAGGCGTTCGCCGAGCAGGTCGGCCGGCTTGCCGATGCGGCCGAGGAGGCGGCGGGACGGCTGTGAGCCTCTACGAGCTCACCCCCGTCCCGCCCGAGCTCGACGCCCCGCTGCTCGTGGTGGCGATGGACGGCTGGATCGACGCGGGCGCCGCTGGCGCCACGGCGGCCGGCCACCTTCTGAGCACACTTCCGACCGAGGTGGCCGCCCGCTTCGACGCCGACGCGCTGGTCGACTACCGCGCTCGCCGGCCCACGCTGCGCGTGGCGGACGGGCTGAACGCCGGTCTGACGTGGGCCGAGCCCGAGTTGCGCGTCGGCCGGGACCGCACCGGCAACTGGGTGCTCGTCCTGACCGGACCGGAGCCCGACATGCGCTGGCACGCCTTCACCGGTGCGGTCGTCGAGCTCGCCACGCGCCTCGGCGTCCGCCTGGCGTGCGGGCTGGGCGCCTTCCCTGCCCCCGTACCCCACACCCGCCCCGTGCGGCTGGCCTCGACGGCGACGCAGCGACACCTGGCGGAGATGGTGGGGTTCGTGCCGGGAACGATCGATGTTCCTGCAGGCATCGGCGCCGCGCTCGAAGCGGGCTTCGCCGACGCCGACATAGACGCCGTCGGCCTGTGGGCTCGCGTGCCCCACTACCTCTCGGCCATGCCGTATCCCGCGGCGGCTGCCGCCCTGCTCGACGGCCTGGCCGCCCTGTCGGGGATCGAGCTCGACGTTCGCGAGCTGCACGCGGCCGCCGCGCTCGCAGGCGCGCGCATCGACGAGCTCATCGCCAACAGCGAGGAGCACACCGCGCTGGTGCGCCAGCTCGAGGCGGCTGCCGACATCGGCGAGACGGGCTCGCCGCTCGACCCCACAAACCTTCCCTCGGGCGACGAGATCGCCGCGGAGCTGGAGCGGTTCCTTCGCGGCGAGGAATGATGCCGCCATGAAGATCGATGGAGTCGTTCCGTCCGACCTGCGTCGCGCCGCCGACGCCGCCCGCCGTGCGGAGGCGGCGGGCTACGACGGCGTGTGGTCGGCGGAGACGAACGCCGACCCGTTCCTGCCGCTCGTACTGACCGCCGAGCACACCGAACGCGTGGAGATCGGGACGGGTATCGCGGTGGCGTTCGCCCGAAGCCCCATGACGACCGCTCAGCTCGCCCACAACCTCAACGGCTACTCGGGTGGGCGGTTCCTCCTCGGTCTCGGCAGCCAGATCAAGCCCCACATCGAGAAGCGGTTCAGCATGCCGTGGTCGCACCCGGCCGCCCGCATGCGCGAGTTCATCCTCGCCATGCGCGCCATATGGGACTGCTGGGACAACGGGACCAAGCTCGACTTCCGCGGCGAGTTCTACCAGCACACGCTGATGACCCCGTTCTTCACGCCACCCGCCTCGCAGCACGGAACGCCCAAGGTGTTCCTTGCCGCCGTCGGCGAGAAGATGACCGAGGTGGCGGGCGAGGTGGCCGACGGGATGCTCGTCCACGGCTTCACGACCGAGCGCTACCTGCGGGAGGTCACGATCCCCGCCATCGAGCGAGGAGCGGCCAAGGCGGGCGCCACCCGGGCCGACCGGGAGCTGTCCTTGCCCGCCTTCGTCGTCACCGGTCGCGACGAGGCGGAGATGAAGACGGCCGCCGATGCCGTCCGGGCCCAGATCGCCTTCTACGGTTCGACGCCCGCCTATCGAGGCGTCCTCGAGCTCCACGGCTGGGGCGACCTGCAGACCGAGCTCAACGGCCTGTCGAAGCAGGGGCAGTGGCAGGCGATGGGCGAGGCGATCGACGACGAGGTACTCAACACCTTCGCCGTGGTGGCCGAGCCCGACGACGTGCCGGGCGGGCTGCGCAAGCGCTTCGACGGCCTGGTCGAGCGCCTCAGCTTCTACGTCCCGTACTCCCTCGACAGCGAGATCACCGACGGGTTCGTGAATGGGCTGCAATCGCCCTGATTCACAAAATTCGGGCTAAAGCTCATTAACTTCCGTGCCGACAAACGGCGGAGGGAGTCGTACGCACTCCTTTGATCCGAGGCACGGCGTGGCGGAAGCGAACCTCACGGGGAGGGGAGACGACCGGGACCCGGTCCTGATCGTCGACGACGAGCGGTCGATGCGCCAGTTGCTGGCGGCCGCTCTCAACCTCGCGGGCATCCGCACCGTGGAGGCGGCAAGCGGCGCGCAAGCCCTCGACCTGCTGCGCCACCAACGCTTCGCCGCCGTCCTCCTCGACAACCGCATGCCGGACATGACGGGGCTCGAGACGCTTGTCGCCCTCCGCGCCCGGCCCGAGACGCGCACGCTCCCCGTCATCCTGGTGACGGGCGACGAGGAGGTTGCCGACCGCGTCCGCGGCCTGCAAGCGGGAGCCGACGACTACGTCGTCAAGCCGTTCCACCCCGACGAGCTGGTCGCCCGCGTGCGCGCCCAGCTCCGCGGGCAGCAGGCGTGGGCCGAGGCGCTCGAGCGGCAGTTGCGCGAGCGCGCCGCCATCGCCGGCGCGCTGTGCCGGGTCAACCCGGAAGCGACGCCGGAGGGGACGGCGGAGATCGTCTGCACCGAGCTGCGGACGCTGCGAGGGCTGGCAGGGGCAGCGGTGGTCGTGTTCGCCCCCGGCGGGCTGGCGGTGCCGATCGCCGTGCAGAACCTCACGGCGTGGGACATGGAGGCGGGCCGCCCACTGGCACGCGATGTCGCGCACTACCTGGAGACCCGCGCCGAGCGAGGGCCGTGGATCGAACACGAGGAGAGCGGGCGGGCGCTGCGGCCGCCGAGCCGTCGAGAGGTCGTCGCCTGTGCTCCCATGCGGGGCGATGGCCAGACGCTGGGCGTCCTGGCGCTGGCCGCCTCCCCGACGTCGAGCCTCGGCGAAGAGGCGGGGGCGGCGCTGTCGGCCGCCATCGACTTCGCCGCCATCACGGCCGGGTTGCTGGCGCCGTCGCTGCTCCACCACGGCGAGCGCCACCAGCGCCGCTCGCAGCTCGAGGACGTCCTTCGCTCTCGGGCGTTCTCGCCGGTCTTCCAGCCCATCGTCGAGCTGCGGGGCGCCCGCATCATCGGCTTCGAGGCGCTGACGCGGTTCCACGACGGCACCCCGCCCGACGACCGTTTCGCCGAGGCCAGCGCGCTCGACCGGGGCGTCGAACTCGAGGCCGCCACCCTGCTGGCCGCTCTCGACGCCGCCCCCGCCCTGCCCCGCACCGCGTGGCTCAGCGTGAACGTGTCGCCCCTGCTCGTGCTGGCGCCCGGCGTGCTGGAGGAGGCCGTCGACGTGGCTCGCCGGCCCCTGGTGCTCGAGCTCACCGAGCACGATCGCATCGACGACTACCGCGTGTTGCGCCGCGCCATCGACCGGCTGGGTGACAACGTCCGCCTCAGCGTCGACGACGCCGGCTCCGGGTTCGCCAGCCTGCGCCATGTGCTCGCCTTGCAGCCCACGTTCGTGAAGCTCGACCACACGTGGGTGAGCGGCATCCACAACGACCCCGCCCGCCAGGCGCTGGTCGCCGGCCTCGGGCACTTCGCTCGCACGACGGGATGCGTCCTCATCGCCGAAGGGGTGGAGACCGAGCCCGAGCTGGAGGTGCTGCGCGAGCTGGCGGTCGATCTGGGCCAAGGCTTCCTGTTCGGCCACCCCGCCCCCGCGCCCGACCCCGACCCCGACTACGCCGCCTGACCGCCGCGTGACCGCCGCCGCCCGCCGTTCTGGTCCCCGGATCGCGCGCTATAGCGCGCGATCCGGGGACCAGAACGAAGCGGTTCCCGGCTACGCGGTGCGGAGTGCGTTCTCCAGATAGCGCTCGCGGCACAGCGATCGCTGGAGCTTGCCCGACGACGTCTTGGGCAGCGTGCCCGGCGCCACCAGCACGATGTCGCCCGCGGGCAGCCCGATGGCGTCGCGCACACGCGAGGCGACCGCATCGCGGATGACGTCGGCGCCGTCCGGCTGCTTGGTCTCGGCCACCACCACGAGCGCCTCGCGGCCCTTGCGCCCGTCGACGCCGAAGGCGATCACGTTGCCCGTGCGGACGCCGTCGACGCCGCCGACCGCTCGCTCCACGTCCTCGGGGAAGACGTTGCGGCCGCCCACGATGATCATGTCCTTGATGCGACCGCACACGACCAGCTCGCCGTCGACGAGGTAGCCGAGGTCGCCGGTTCGCAACCAGCCGTCGTGGAACGCGGCGTCGGTGGCGTCCGGGCGCTTGTAGTAGCCGGGGGTGACCGACGTGCCGCGGATTTCCAGCTCGCCGACCTCGCGCTCGCGCAGCTCCTCGCCGGTGGCGGGGTCGCAGATGCGGAAGTCGAGACCGGGAACGGGGCGGCCCAGCCGGGCCAGCCTGCGGGCGCCCTCGGTCGCCGACGGGTCGACCGGCGCCGCGTAGCGCTCGCTCTCCAGCGCCACCTTGTCGACGACGTCCATGCGCACGCCGCTGCCCGGCTTCGGGAAGGCGCCGCCGATGGCGACCTCCGCCATGCCGAACGCCGGGAAGGCGGCGCGCCGGTCGAAGCCGTGGCGCTCGGCGGCCTCGCAGAAGGCGTCCATGGTGTCGGGATCGACCGGCTCGGCGCCGTTGAGAGCGACCCGCCAGCGCGACAGGTCGAGCCCGTCGAGGCGGCGCAGGGCGCGAGCCGCCAAGGCGTAGGAGAAGTTGGGGCCCGCGGTGGCGGTGGCCTTGTACTCGCTCATCCACTCCATCCACCGGGCGGGCGCGGCCATGAAGTCCTGCGGCGCGCCCAGCACCAGGTCGGTGCCGCTGAACATCGTCAGGATCAGGCAGCCGACGAGGCCCATGTCGTGGTACAGCGGGAGCCACGACACGAGCACGTCGTCGGCCGGGTCGAGCTCGGCCGCCTCGGCGACGGCGTCGAGGTTCGCCACGACAACCCGGTGCGGGAGCATGACGCCCTTGGGGTCGGCCGTGGAGCCGCTGGTGAACTGGAGGATCGCCAGGTCGTCGGGCGAGATGTCGGGGCGCTTGTAGTCGGCCGGGTCGGCGGCGCCCACCACGTCGCTCAGGAGGACGAGGGGCGGGTCGCCCGGGAGCGGCTCGATGAAGGCGGCCAGGTCGCCGTCGACCAGGACGATGTCGGCGTCGGCGCCGTGGATGCGCAGCCGGGTCTGGAGGACGAACTCGTCCAGGGAGCCAAGGCGCATGGGCAGGGGCAGGACCACGACCGTGGCACCTGCCAGCCAGGTGGCCTGGATGGCGGTGACCAGGCTGCGGGTGGTGGGGCCGAGCAGGGCGACGTGCGAGCCGCTCGTGATCCCGCGAGCCTGGAGGGCGGCGGCGGCGGCGCGTGCCTCCTCGTGGAGCTGTGCCCAAGTCACTCGCTGCACCGGGTCGCTGCCCACGAAGGTGATGCTTCCGCCGCGTTCGGTGGCGCGCTCGATGCGCGAACAGAGTGTGGTCATGTGACCTCGGACTCGTCGTGGGCCGGGTTGGTTACCGCTCGGTACCGGGATTTCTTACCCTCAGACGACGAGGTTGACCAGCTTGGGAGGACGGGCCACGACCTTGGTCGGTTGCCCGCCGCCGAGCAGCTCCTGCACCCGCGGCGAGGCCAGCGCCAGGGCGGTCGCCTCCTCCTCGCCGAGGCCGGGGTCGACGTCGATGCGGTCGCGCACCTTCCCGTTGACCTGCACGATCATCGTCACCGTCTGGAGGGCGGCCAGGTCGGGGTCGGCCTCTGGCCACAACTGCTCGTGCACGTGGGTGCCATGGCGGCGTTCCCAGAGCTCGGCGGTGACGTGGGGGGCCATGGGCGCCATGAGGAGGAGCAGCGTGTCGACGGCCTCGTCGGTGGTGCCTTCCTTCATGAGGAGGTTGACGAACTCCATGCAGGCGGCCACCGCGGTGTTGTAGGACCAGCGGTCGAAGTCGTCGCTGATGCGGTTGATCAGGCGGTGGGTGGCCCGGGTCACCTCGATGGCGGCCTCGCCGTCCGCCTTGGGCACGTCGGAGTCGGGGACGGCGAGGCGCCACACCCGCTTGACGAAGCGGTAGGTGCCCTCGATCGCGACGGTCTCCCAGTCGACGTCGTCGGCGGGCGGCCCCACGAAGAGGTGGGCCAGGCGCAGGGCGTCGGCGCCGTACTGGTCGACGATCTCCTCGGGTGCGACGAGGTTGCCCTTCGATTTCGACATCTTGGCCCCGTCGAGGCGGATCATGCCCTGGGTGAACAGGCGCTTGAACGGCTCGTGCACGTCGGGCGGGGCGAGTCCGATGTCGGCCAGGGCCTTGGTGTAGAAGCGGGCGTACATCAGGTGGAGGATGGCGTGCTCGACGCCGCCGATGTACTGGTCGACGGGCATCCAGCGGGCCGCCGCCTCCAGCGAGAACGGCTGGTCGTCGGACCACGGGTCGCAGAAGCGCAGGAAGTACCAGGACGAGTCGACGAACGTGTCCATTGTGTCGGTCTCGCGCTGGGCGGGGCCGCCGCAGGCGGGGCAGGTGGTGTGCAGGAAGCCCTCGTGCGACTTCAGCGGCGACTCGCCGGTGGGGCGGAACTCCACGTCGTCGGGGGCGAGCACGGGCAACTGGTCCTCGGGGACGGGGACCATGCCGTCGGTCGGGCAGTAGACGACGGGGATGGGGCAGCCCCAGAAACGCTGGCGGGACAGCAGCCAGTCGCGCAGGCGGTAGTTGACCTTGCGGGCGCCGATGCCCTGCTGCTCCAGCCACTCGATGGCCTTCGCCTTGGCCGTCGCCGTATCGGTGATGCCGTTCAGCCACTCGCTGTTGATGCGGGGGCCGTCGCCCGTGTACGCCTCGCCCTCCCAGTCGGGCGGCGGCTGGACGGTGCGGACGATGGGCAGGTCGTAGGCCGTGGCGAAGTCCCAGTCGCGCTGGTCCTCGGCGGGCACCGCCATGATGGCGCCGGTGCCGTAGCCCATGAGCACGTAGTCGGCCAGGTACACCGGCACCGGCTGGTTGGTGAACGGATTGATCACATGGGTGCCGGTGAAGACGCCTCGCTTCTCCAAGGCGCCCTCGGTCGAGAGGCGCTCGATGTCGCTCTCCTTGCCGACGCGCTCGACGAAGGCCTCGACGGTTTCTCTGTTCTCTGCCGTCGTGAGCTGCGGGACCAGCGGGTGCTCGGGGGCGAGAACCGCGTACGTCATCCCGAAGCTGGTGTCGGGCCGGGTGGTGAAGACGGTGATCCTGAGATCGGGGTTGCCGTCGACCGCCAAGTCGAACTCGGCGCCCTCGCTACGCCCGATCCAGTTGCGCTGCATGGTCTTGACGCGCTCGGGCCATTCGAGGGCATCGAGGTCGTGGAGGAGCTCGTCGGCGTAGTCGGTGATGCGGAAGAACCACTGCTCCAGGTCGCGCTTGGCGACGACGTCGCCGCTGCGCTCGCACGTGCCGTCGGCTAGGACCTGCTCGTTGGCCAGCACCGTTTGGCAGCCGGGGCACCAGTTGACCGGGGCGTTGGCCCGGTAGGCCAGGCCACGCTCGAGGAAGCGGGTGAAGATGACCTGGTTCCACTTGATGTAGGACGGGTCGTGGCTGCGGATCTCGCGGCGCCAGTCGTAGGAGGCGCCGATGGCCTTGAGCGAGGACTTGAGCTCCTCCATGCGGGCCTCGGTGAAGACCCGAGGATGGACGCCCGTCTTGATGGCGGCGTTCTCGGCGGGCAGGCCGAAGGAGTCGAAGCCGATCGGGCTGAGCACGCCGTAGCCCTGCATGGTGCGATGACGGACGATGAGGTCGCCGAAGGTGTAGTTGCGGACGTGGCCCATGTGGGCGGGTCCGCTCGGGTACGGGTACATGCACAGGACGTAGAACGGCGGCCGGGGGTCGTCGTTGCCTACCTCGTAGGTGCCGTCGGCTGCCCACCGGTCCTGCCACTTCCGCTCGATCGAGTGGATGTCGTAGCCGTCCGCTGCCATGCCCGCATCGTAGGGGACGGGTCGCGGCCGCTCGGTGGGCTTGCGGGGTGCGAGGTCGGTGCCGTTCGGTGCGCCGAGGTTTGCAGTAGTCGTCGCCCTGGCGGCCACAACTGCAACGTCAGCGGATGGACGCCGGGCGGGCGGCTGCTAACCTGAGCGCTCCCGCGGGGCTATAGCTCAGTTGGTAGAGCGCTTGCATGGCATGCAAGAGGTCACGGGTTCGAATCCCGTTAGCTCCACAACCACCGCTGACTTGCATGTTCGTCGCGGCCTGCCCAACGAGTCAGTTGTCGATGGCGATCCCGACAAGTTCGACCGCGCCGTCGGTGATGAGGATGCCGTAGACGGCAAACGCCTGGACGAGAAGGCCACCGGCAATCAGCACCCGTCCCGCCGGAGCACCGTTGACGATCTCCGGCAGACCGTCGAAGCCTGTGGCGAACCGCTCAACGACGGCGGGCAGCTCGATCACGACGAAGTCGGCGGCGGAAGGCTCGCCAGACGGCCCTCGCTCCGAACCGAGCAGGGCGTCGAGTTGATCGAAGAAACCAGCAGAGACGCGAACGACTCGCCGGTCAGCCGCCATCGGTCTGACGAGCGATGACGCCGTGTTCCTCAAGCAGCGCGCGCCCCTTGGCCCGCACCTCGGCGAGGAACTCCGGCGAGACCTGCGAGAGGTCCGTGACGACACGCTCAGCGAAGAGGCGCTCACGTTCCTCGGGCGCGAGCGCCTCCAGTTCGGCGGCCGTCCAGAGCTTCTCGTCAGCCATGCGTACGAAGGTACTGCGAGGTGGTCGCACGCTGTGGGCACGCCTTCGCCAGCCGTGGCCCGCGTCGCCCCGGGTTCCGGCGGCCAGCGACCTCCGTCACCGCTCGCCGTCGCCTCGGCGGAGCGCGGCGTTCGGCTCGTTCAACTCGATCACCGCCCCGGTGACCAGCGGCCAGCGGGTGTTAGTCCAGCGTCAAGTCAAGTCAACCGGCCGCCTGACCTGCGTCTTCGTCGCAGTTGGCGCAGTCTTTGTACTAACACCCGGCGTTCTCGTCGCATACCCTCCGGCACGCGGAATTTCGCGATACGATATTCGTACGTCGACTTCTACGCCTCCGCACGCGAGCACGGC
>JAHWLA010000034.1:3837-15485 GCA_019347595.1 Actinomycetota bacterium | reverse complement strand
CACCGGATACGGCGCCCTGCTCAGCTACTTCAGCGACGTGCCTTTCCTGGAGTCGCTGCTGGAACGGGACCCGCTGGCCGCCGAGGCGCTCGAGGCCCGCCTCGACCACATCCGCTCGTTCTTCCGCGCCGCCCTCGAGCCTTAGCTCGTTCTGGTCCGTAGATCACGCACCCACGTGCGTGATCTACGGACCAGAACGGCGGGGTTACGTGGCCTCGGGGCCGCCGCTGCGGCGCTGCCGGTCGTCCAGACGGGTGAGGACCTCGTCCTCCTCCACGGTGGCCTCCGGCCCGTACTTCAGCGCCACCGTCCCCTTGGCGCCGCAGTGGGCGCACCGCAGGGCGGCCACCGCCACCATGTCGTCGGGGTCGGACGCGCCCTCGGTGCGGCGGAGCACGTCGAGGTGGACTTCTTCGGCCGGGTAGCCGGTATGGCAGCTGAAGCACACCACCGTGCCCTCATCGGCGGCGCCGAACTGGCCGGTGTAGCCGTCGGCTTCGAAGTTGCGGATGACCTCCACCAGGGTGGTGCCGTCGGCTGCGTACTCGGAGGTGCTCGACATGCGGGCTACCTACCCACGCCGCCGCCCTGGCTAGCCTGCGCGGCCGTGCAGGTGCCCCCCAACTGCGACCTCACCCTCGGCATGGTGTGCCTCGACAAGACCGAGCCGGGCCGCACGGTGTGGCGCATGCCGGCCGACGAGCGCTTCGCCAACCCGGCCGGGACAATCCAGGGCGGGTTCCTGGCCGCCATGGCCGACTCCGCCATGGGGGCGGCGGGCGTGACGTGGGCCAAGGGGCGCAAGGTCCACTGCGCCAACGCCGAGCTGAAGATCAGCTTCCTGCGGCCGGCGGCCGTGGGCGGCTCGCTGACGTGCACCGCCGAGGTCATCTCGGGGGGCAGTCGGGTCGCCTTCGTGGAAGCGCTCATCGTCGACGACGAGGGGCGTCACGTGGCCAAGGCGAGCTCGACGTACCTGCTTGCCGACCGCAGCTGACGCGCGCTCTCTATCCTCGACAGCCGTGCGCCGTTGGTGGCTCCCGGCGATCCTCGCTCTTCTCTCCGTCTCGGCCGGCGCGGTCGCGGCCGTCGAACCGGGCGTGGTCGCGCCCGCCGTGCCTGCCGTGCCGCCGAAGTCGCCGGTGCTGTCGCCCCGCCGGGTGCCGGTCACGCTGGCGGGCGCCATCGCCGATGCCAACCTGCGTGCGGCGCTCGACCGGGTGCTGGCCGACCCCGCCCTGGGCGACGCCCGCCGGCGGTCGTGCCTGGTGGTCGCCGTCGACGGACGCCGGGTGTACGAGGCCCGGCCCGACGAGCGGTTGATCCCGGCGTCGAACCTGAAGCTGCTCACCGGTCTGGCCGCGCTCCAGAAGCTCGGTGCGGAAACCCGCCTGACCACCGAGGTGCGCGCCGCCCGTCCCGTCGAGGGCGGCGTGGTGGACGGCGACCTCTGGCTGGTGGGCGGCGGCGACCCGCTGCTGGCGACGGCCGACTACGCGGCGTCGTTCGCCAACCAACCGCAGCTCTTCACTCCGCTGGAGGCGCTGGCCGACCGCATCAAGGCGGCGGGGGTGACGACGGTGACGGGCGCCGTCCGGGGCGACGAGTCGCGCTACGACCGCGTGCGCTATCTCCCGACGTGGAAGCCCGGCTACATCACCGACGCCGAGAGCGGGCCGCAGAGTGCGCTGATCGTGAACGACGGCTTCAGCCGCTACCGGCCCCGGCGGGTGGCCGCCGCTGCTCCCGCTACCTGGGCAGCGCAGGTGCTGGTCGGGCTGCTCGAGGCCCGCGGCGTGACGGTGGGCGGCGGCGCCGGCGAGGGTACGGCTCCGGCAGGCGGGCCCGTGGTGGCCCGCATCGAGTCGCCGACCATGCGGGAGATGGTGGCCCAGATGCTGCGGGAGAGCGACAACCTGACGGCCGAGCTGCTGGTGAAGGAGCTGGGACGGCGCTTCGCGGGGGAGGCGTCGACCGAGGCCGGGTTGCGCGTGGTGCGCGACGCCGTGGCCGCCGCCGGGCTGCCCGCCGGCCACCTGGCCGCGGGGGACGGCTCGGGCCTCGACCGCAGCGGGCGGGCGTCGTGCTCGCTGCTGGTGCAGACGATCCTGCGGGACGGCCCCACCGGGGCGCTGACCGCGGGGCTGGCGGTCGCCTCCGAGGACGGGACCCTGGCCCGGCGGTTCACAGGCCATCCGGCGGCAGGCCGGCTCCGGGCCAAGACGGGTTCGTTGAACAGCGTCACGGGACTGACGGGCTGGGTCAACCCGCCCGCCGAACAGCCCGACGGCCCGCGGCTGGCGTTCGCCCTGCTGGCCAACGACTTCGGCCGCGACGCCGTCGGCTTCGGCCTCCAGGAATCGGTGGCCCGCGCCCTGGCCCGTTACCCCGACGCCCCTCCGATCAACGACCTCGCCCCATGACTGCCGCCCAAAACCGTCGAAGTGTGCGGAGTTGGGGCCGCTGGAGCGGCCCAATTCCGCACACTTCGACGAGATGAGCGAGCCGGCGGTGTTGGTGCCGCTGCCGATGTTCCCGCTGGGGACGGTCCTGTTCCCGCACACCGTCCTGCCCCTCCACGTCTTCGAGCCGCGCTACCGGGCGCTCACCCGCGACTGCCTCGACTCCGGCCTGGAGTTCGGCGTCGTCCTCATCGAGCGGGGCTCGGAGGTCGGGGGCGGCGACAGCCGCTTCACCGTCGGCACCGTGGCCCGCATCACCGAGGCCACCGAGTTCCCCGACGGGCGGTGGGCCGTGCTCACCGTCGGCAGCCGGCGGGTCCGGGTCGCCACCTGGCTGCCCGACGACCCGTACCCCGTGGCGCTGGTGGAGGACCTCCCCGAGGCCCCGCTCGACGAGCGCGGCGCGCTCCTGCTCGACGACGCCACGCGCGCTGTCCGCCGGGCACTGGCCCTCAAGGCCGAGCTGGGCGAGCCCGCGGCGCCGACCACCTTCACCCTCGACGACGACCCCGACGTGGCGGCCTACCAAGTGGCCGCGCTGGCGCCCCTCGGACCCGTCGACCAGCAGCGCCTGCTGGAGGCCACCGACCCGGCCGAACGCCTGCGCCTGGTGGTGTCACTGGCGTCGGACCTCGGCGATCTGCTTGCCTACAGGCTTTCCGGGGGCTAGGCACGCGACCGAATCCCGAAGGCGGAGGCAAGCTGTGGCGCAATCCGACAAGAGCCTGCCCACCCTGGCCGGCGAGCTGTGGGAGCTCGTCGTCGCCTATGCCAAGCAGGAGACCGTCGACCCCCTCAAGCGGCTGGGCCGGTTCCTCGGCTACGGGGTGCCCGGCGCCGTGCTGACCGGGCTCGGCCTCGTCCTCCTGTCGCTCGCCGGCCTGCGGGCGTTGCAGACGGAGACGGGCGACACGTTCGACGGCTCCTGGTCGTGGGCGCCCTACGGCATCCTGCTCATCGCCAGCAGTCTCGTCGCCCTGTTGGCGGCGCGGGCCATCGGGGCCAACAAGCGGCGGGCGCGCAAGAAGGGACGGGTGGGCTGATGGCTGCGACCACGAACGGCACGGTCACGCGGGCCGACATCGAAGGCAAGCTGCGGGAGATCAGGGGCGAGGTCGACGCCACGGCCGACACCGCCAAGCCGTACGCCCTGGCTGCGGGCATCGCCCTTGCCATCGGCGTGGTGGCGCTCGCCTACACCATGGGCCGCCGCAAGGGCAGGAAGCGCACCACCGTGGTCGAGGTCCGGCGCGTCTGATGCTGCGCTTCCTGCTGCGCATGGGCCTTCGCAAGGGCGTGATGGAGGGCAGCCGCCGCTGGCTGGTCATCGGCGGGGCCGCGCTCGGCGTGAAGGTGCTGCGCAAGCTGGCGGGCAGCGAGCCCGAGGTGGTGCTGTCGGAAACCCTCTCGCCGGGCGAGGCGCTCGTCATCGCCCACGAGAAGGACGCGACAATGAGGGGGTGAAGGTCCTCCTCCGCAATCCCCGCCGCGAGCTCGACGTCCCCGGGCCGCTGCGGGTCAACGCCCTCCTGGCCAAGCTCGAGCTCAACCGCGAGTCGGTGCTCGTCATCAAGGGCGACACGCTGGTGACCGGCGACGCCCTGCTGGCCGACGACGATTCGGTCGAGGTCCGCCCCGTCATCTCCGGAGGCGCGGTATGACGGCGCCGGGCCTGCGGGGTGCCCGGCCGGGGAGACGACAATGACGAAGTGCCGCCGGTGCAAGGGGCCTGCCGTCATCGACATCCGGCGCCACAACGCCGCCTTCTGCACCGACTGCTTCCTGCACCACTGCCGGGAGCAGGTGCGCAAGAGCATCCACGACTTCCGCATGATCGCCGAGGGCGAGCGGGTGCTGGTGGCGGTGTCCGGCGGCAAGGACTCGCTCGCCCTGTGGGACATCCTCCTCGACATGGGCTACGACGCCGACGGCGTGTACCTCGGGCTCGGCATCGGCGACTACAGCAACGAGTCGCACCGGATGAGCCGCGCCTATGCCGACAAGCGGGGCGCCAAGCTGGTCGAGATCGAGCTGCGCGACGACTTCGGCTTCGACATCCCCACCGGGTCGAAGGCGGCCCGCCGGGTGCCGTGCTCGGCGTGCGGGCTCTCGAAGCGGCACCTGTTCAACAAGGCCGCCATCGACGGCGGCTACGACGTGGTGGCCACCGGCCACAACCTCGACGACGAAGCGGCCGTGCTGTTCGGCAACGTGCTGCGCTGGGCCACCGACTACCTGGGCCGCCAGTTGCCGGTCCTCCCCGGCGAGCACGGGTTCCCCCGCAAGGTCAAGCCGCTGGTGCGGCTGGGGGAGCGGGAGATGGCGGCGTACTGCGTGCTACGGGGGATCGACTACATCGTCGAGGAGTGCCCCATGGCCGAGGGCAACAAGCACCTCGGCTACAAGGAAGCGCTCAACGCCATCGAGGAGCAGTCGCCGGGGAGCAAGGCGGCGTTCTACTTCGGGTTCCTCGACCGGGCCTCGGCCATGTTCACGCCCCAGGCGGTGGCCGAGCGGGTCGACCTGAAGCCGTGCTCGTCGTGCGGGGCGCCGACGACGGGCGACGTGTGCGCCTTCTGCAACCTCGTCGTCAAGGCCACCCGGTGACCCACCCCCCGTCCCGAGTGAACAGGCGCCGGGCGAACATGCACCCGGGCCGCGCCGGAAGCTTTGTTTCGGCGGCGTTCCGCCGCCGAAACCCGAGGCTGTCACATCTGAGCGTGCGCCTGACGGCGCACGCTCATTGCCGCCGAAATCCGTCACCCATGAAATCCAGAGTGCGATGAGCCGGGCGTTCGCGGCGGGCGACAAGGCGCTCGTGCTCGACCGCAAGGGCCGCCGCTACCTGTTCACCCTTAAAGACGGTGGGCAATTCCACACCCACACGGGCTTTGTGTCCCATGAAGCGATCATCGGGCAGCCCGAGGGAGTCCAACTGCGCTCGACCAACGGGGCGTGGTACCAGGCGGTCCGCCCCACGCTTGCCGACTTCATCCTCAAGATGCCGCGAGGCGCCCAGGTCATCTACCCCAAGGATCTGGGGCCGATCCTGCTCCTGGCCGACATCTTCCCGGGCGCCGTGGTCCTCGAGGCGGGCGTGGGGTCGGGCGCGCTGTCGATGACGATGCTGCGGGCGGGCGCCCGTATCGTGGGCTACGAGCTGCGGTCCGACTTCGCCGCGCGCGCCCAGGCCAACGTGGCGTCGTTCCTCGGCCCCGAGGCCGCCGAGCGCTACCGGGTCGAAGAGCGCGACGTCTACGAGGGGATCGACGAGACCGGCCTCGACCGGGTGGTGCTCGACCTGCCGGAGCCGTGGCGGGTGGTGAAGCACGCCGAGTCGGCCCTCCACCCCGGCGGCATTTTCGTCGCCTACGTTCCCAGCATCATGCAAGTGGCCCAGCTCCGGGAGGCCTTGGCCGCCAGCGCGTTCAGCATGGCGGAGACCCAGGAGGTCCTCCTGCGCACGTGGCACGTCGAGGGCAACGCCGTGCGTCCCGACCACCGCATGGTCGGGCACACCGGGTTCCTCACCAGTGCGCGACTGGTCGGGCCGCCTACGGGCGCATGACCGCCCGGTGAACATGCTCGATCTCACGGTCGTCACGGCGGCCATCGCGGCCGCCGTGGGCGGCTACCGGCTCGGGTTCCTGGCCCGGGCGACCTCGTGGGTCGGGCTGGGGCTCGGCCTGTTCATCGGCGCCCGCTTCCTCCCCGGCGCCCTGAACCTCTTCCAAGGCCCCGACCCCACCAGCAAGCTGCTCGTCGCCGCCGTCGTCCTCATCGGCGGGGCCTTTGCAGGCCAGGCCATCGGGCTGGTGGCGGGGGCGTCGCTGTCGCGTTTCGTGCCCCACGGCCCCGCCCGCGCCCTCGACCGACTGGTGGGGGGGTTCATCGGCACAGCGGGTGTGCTGGCCGCCCTGTGGCTCCTCCTGCCCGCGGTGGCCGACGTGCCCGGCACCGTGTCGCGGGAGGCCCGCTCGTCGACCGTGGCCCAGTGGATCGACCGGGTGGCGCCACGGCCCCCCGACACGCTCCAGGCCCTGCGCCGGCTGGTGGGCGAGACAACCTTCCCACGGGTCTTCGAGCAGCTCCGCCCCGCGCCCGTCACCGGGCCGCCGCCCGCCTCCACCGGCCTGTCGCAGGCCGCCCTCGACCGGGTATCGGCGTCGACAGTGAAGGTGACGGGCGAGGCGTGCAGCCGGGTACAGGAGGGGAGCGGTTTCGCCGTCGGCACAGACCTGGTGGTGACCAACGCCCACGTGGTGGCAGGCGAGCGGCGCACAGAGGTCACACGCCACACAGACCAGCGCACCCTGCGGGCCCAGGTGGTCTACTTCGACCCCGACCGCGACCTCGCCGTGCTCCACGTCCCCGGCCTGGGCCAGCAGCCCCTGCCCGTCGGCAACGCCCGGGTAGGCAGTCGGGGGGCGGTGTTCGGGCATCCCGGCGGGCAGGACCCGCTGCGCATTGCACCGGCCGCCATCCGCCAGCGGGTGGACGCCGTGGGGCGCGACCTCTACGACTCGCACAGCACCCGCCGCGACGTGTTCATCATGGCGTCCGACCTGCGGCCCGGAGACTCCGGCGGCGCCCTCGTCGACACCAACGGCACCGTTGTGGGGGTGGCCTTCGCCATCGCCCCCGACCGGCCGGGCACGTCGTACGCGTTGACCAGCCGGGAGCTCAACGAAGCCCTGGCCGCGCCCCGTCGGGCCGACGCAAGCACGGGTCCCTGCCTGCGCAAGGGGTAAGACCCGTCCCGTGGACACGGTGACGTCGCTGGACGAGCTGGCCTCCTTGGTGGCCGACCGCCCCGACCTCTACATCCGCTGGTCGCGAGGCCCCGAAGCGGACAAGCGAGGAACCAGCCGCGACACCCTCACCGGCGCCGAGCTGCCCGGCCTGTGCGCCAATCCGCTGGCCGTGGAGAACTGGTGGGGCGAGCGGCCCCTGCGCTTGTGGGTGGCCCGTCGGGTGTACGACTACCGGCACCTGGAGTGGGAGAAGGGCCCCGACGTGCGGGCCTGGGTGCTGGTCGGCGTCGAGCTGGGCCGCGGTCCCGACAACGAGCCGCTGGTGGAGTGCTGCCAACCGGTGGCGTGGGTCGCCGAGGAGGTGGTCGAGGTGGCCGAGCGGCTGGTCGAATCCACCGATCCCGGCGAGTGGGGGATGTTGCGGCGCTCGTCGTGACGTGACCGGAGTCATGGCGACAGACGCGCTCGCCTTCCGTACGCTGAGGGCGATTGGGGGTGACACATGGACACCAGCACCGGCGCCATGTCACGACGCGACGAGCTCGCCTTTGCCGTCTTCTCGACCTGGTCCGTGGTCGGGCTGTTCCTCGACGGGTGGTCGCACCGGCACGACAAGCCGGAGACGTTCTTCACGCCGTACCACCTGGTGCTGTACTCGGGGTTCGCCGCCGCCGTCCTGTGGTGGGCCACAGAGTCGTCGCGGCGGCGTCGTGCCGGCGAGCCGTTCACCGTCCCCGGCGGACGGCTGACGGTCCTCGCCGTCGCCATGATCGCGCTGGGCGGGGGCGCCGACATGGTGTGGCACGAGGTGTTCGGCGTCGAGGCCGACACCGAGGCGCTGCTGAGCCCCACGCACCTGCTCCTGTTCGTCGGCGGCGTCCTGCTCACGTCCGCGCCGGTGCGAGCGGCATGGTCGGCGGCAGGCGACGTGGCGCCGACGCTCGTCGAGTTCCTGCCCCGGGTGCTGACGCTGGCCCTGGCCACGTCGATCGCCGCCTTCGTCACCCAGTTCGTGCACCCGTTCCTGGCCGACACGTTCCTGCCGGGCGACGCCGCCGACGAGTGGATCGGCGGGCTGTTCCTCCACACCGTGATCCTCATGGTCCCGCTGCTCACCGTGCTGCGGCGGTGGCGGGTGCCGCCGGGCACGGTGACCGTCTACGTGACGGCGGTCACGCTGCTGGTGCTGGGCCTGGAGGCCTTCGAGCGGTGGCCCGTGGTGATCGCCGCGCTGGTGGCGGGCGCCGTGGGCGACGCGCTGCTCGACAGGCCGCACGCCCTGGGCGCCGCCGTGCCCGCCGCGCTGTGGGCCGTGTTCTTCGCCGTGGTCCCGTTCACCGACGACTTCGACTGGACGGTCGAGCTGTGGGCCGGGGCCACCACGGTGGCCGCCCTGGGCGGTCTGGTGCTGGCCGTCCTCGCCTTCCCGCCCCCGGTGAGCGGGGCGCAGACAGCAGAGCGGGCCCCCGAGAGGGCCCGCTCCTGATACATCGAGATCCGGCTACAACGCTGGGGGGCTACTCAACCTCGATGAAGATGCACTCCCCGGGGCACTCCTCGGCCGACTCGATGGTGGCCTCCTCCATGCCCGCAGGCACGGCGGCGAGGCCCTCGGGGCCGCCCGGGTCGCTGAACACCTTGTCGCCTTCCTTGACGTAGGCCAAGCCGTCGTCGAGGAGGGTGAACACCGCCGGTGCGATCTCCTCGCACAGGCCGTCGCCGGTGCAGAGATCCTGATCGATCCAGACCTTCATAGGACCGACGGTATCCACGGCGCGCGGCCGTGGTCAATTTGCGCGGGATCGGCAGGTGAAACTCGCCACACGGCGGGGCAGTGTCGTTCCCGTGGCTCGGGCACCGGTGTATGTTCGCTTGAAAGGGAGGTGGTCCGTGGCCGACTCCGAGTACCAACGACGGCTAGCCGCATACGAGCGGGAGGTAGCGGAGCTCCAGGAGCAGGCCAAGGTCCTGGAGGAGGAGGTCATCACCCTCCGACGCCGCCTCCAGGACGCGCCCAAGCGCGTTCGCACGCTCGAGGAGAAGCTCCTCGAGACCAAGGGGCAACTGGCACAGGCGGTCTCGCAGAACGAGAAGCTCACCTACACGCTGCGCGAGGCGCGCGAGCACATCGCCGCGCTCCGCGAGGAGGTCGACAAGCTCACCCAGCCCCCGTCCGCCTACGGCACGTTCATGGGGCTCAACGACGACGGCACCGCCGATGTGTTCTCCGGCGGGCGCAAGATGCGGGTGGCGCTGCACCCCGAGATCGATGCCACGTTGCTGGCGCGCGGCCAGGAGGTCGTGCTCAACGAGTCGTTGAACGTGGTGCTGGCCCGCAGCCCCGAGGTGTCGGGCGAAGTGGTCACCCTCAAGGAGGTGCTGGAGGACCGCACACGGGCGCTGATCGTGGGCCGGGCCGACGAGGAGCGCGTGGTCGAGCTGTCCGAGGCGCTGCGCTCGATCAAGCTGCGGGCGGGCGACACCGTGCTCATGGACTCGCGCACCGGCCTGCTGCTGGAGAAGCTGCCAAGGCCGGAGGTCGAGGAGCTCATCCTCGAAGAGGTGCCCGACATCTCCTACGACGACGTGGGCGGGCTCGACACCCAGATCGAGGCCATCACCGACGCCGTCGAGCTGCCGTTCCTCTACCGGGAGATGTTCGGCGAGTACGAGCTCCCGCCGCCCAAGGGCATCCTGCTCTACGGGCCGCCCGGCTGCGGCAAGACGATGATCGCCAAGGCGGTCGCCAACTCGCTGGCCAAGAAGGTGGCGCAGGTCACCGGCAACGCCAACGCCAAGAGCTACTTCCTCAACATCAAGGGCCCCGAGCTGCTCAACAAGTACGTGGGCGAGACCGAGCGGCAGATCCGCCTGGTCTTCCAACGGGCGCGCGAGAAGTCCGAGGAAGGCATGCCGGTGATCGTCTTCTTCGACGAGATGGACTCGCTGTTCCGCACGCGCGGCACGGGCATCTCGTCCGACATGGAGTCGACGATCGTGCCCCAGCTGCTGGCCGAGATCGACGGCGTGGAGACGTTGAAGAACGTCATCGTGATCGGCGCCTCCAACCGCGAGGACCTGATCGACCCCGCCATCCTGCGGCCCGGCCGCCTCGACGTGAAGATCAAGGTGGAGCGGCCCGACGAGCACGCCGCCCAGCAGATCTTCTCGCGGTACCTGCGACCCGACCTGCCGTTGGACGCCGACGAGGTGCAGGCCTACGGCGGGGGCGACCCGGCCAAGGCCGTGCTGGCGATGATCGAGAAGACCGTCACCGAGATGTACGCCACCGACGACGAGAACCGCTTCATCGAGGTGACGTACCAGAACGGCGACAAGGAGGTCATGTACTTCAAGGACTTCTCGTCGGGGGCCATGATCGAGAACATCGTGCGGCGGGCCAAGAAGCTGGCCATCAAGCGCGAGATCGCAGGGGAGGGGCGGGGCATCCGCATCCAGGACCTGCTCGACTCGATCCGCCAGGAGTTCAAGGAGCACGAGGATCTGCCCAACTCCACCAACCCGGACGACTGGGCCAAGATCTCCGGCAAGAAGGGGGAGCGGATCGTCTTCCTTCGGGTGTTGATGTCGGAGGGCAAGGAGACGACCGGCGGTCGGGCGATCGAACGGGTGGGGACGGGGCAGTACCTGTAGGCCTTCTTCCCGGGCCGGGTCCTGTCCGGCCGGTACCGCTGCCGCCGGACTCCGGTGACGTCTTCACACGCGCGGCGTGGCTGCCGATCCTGAGAGTGAGTGAGGGGTAGGGTCGAGCGGTGGCGATACGGAAGGTTTTGGGGGTGGAGACGGAGTACGGGATCGTGCTTCGGGGCTCCGGCGAGTCCAACCCCATTGCCGCGTCCTCGGTGCTGATCAACGCCTACGTCAACGAGCTCCAGCGCAAAGTCGGCTGGGACTTCGAGGACGAGTCGCCCGGCAACGACGCCCGCGGTTTCGCCCGCGAGGGGTCAATGCCCCCCGAGGTGGAGACCCACCTGGTCAACGCCGTGCTCACCAACGGGGCGCGGTACTACGTCGACCACGCCCATCCCGAGTACTCCACGCCCGAGTGCGCCGACCCCCTCCAGGTCGTCCTCTACGACAAGGCGGGCGAGCGCATCCTGGCTGCCTCCATGGAGGCAGCGGCCCGCACGCTGCCCGACGGCCAGGGCATCGTCGTCTACAAGAACAACAGCGACCGCAAGGGCAACTCCTACGGCACCCACGAGAACTACCTGATGGACCGGCAGGTGCCGTTCGGCCGCGTGGTGCAGCACGTCATGCCCCATTTCGTCACCCGCCAGATCTACACGGGTGCGGGGAAGGTGGGCACGGAGTCGACGTCCGTCACCAGCGCCGAGGTGCCGTTCCAGCTCACCCAGCGAGCCGACTTCTTCGAGGAGGAGGTGGGGCTGGAGACGACGCTCAAGCGGCC
>JAHWLA010000034.1:0-3737 GCA_019347595.1 Actinomycetota bacterium | reverse complement strand
TCGTCGATGACGGCGCTGGAGATGCAGTGGGAGTACTTCAACCTGGCCCAGAAGTACGTCGACGCCAACGGGCTGGAGTCGGTGGGGGAGACCGCCGGCGCCATGGTCATGGAGAAGTGGGAGCAGGTTCTGACGGGCCTGGAGTCGGACCCCATGTCGCTGGCCGACCAGCTCGACTGGGTAGCCAAGTACCGGCTGCTCAACGGCTACCGCGAGCGCCACGGGCTGGCATGGTCCGACCACAAGCTGGCCGCCATGGACCTGCAGTACCACGACGTGCGCCCCGAGAAGTCGCTGTTCGGGCGGTTGCCGATGCAGCGCCTGGTGAACGAAGAGGATGTGCGCACGGCCATGACCGAACCGCCCCCCGACACCCGTGCCTACTTCCGCGGCAAGTGCCTCCAGCGGTGGGCATCGTCGATCGCCGCGGCCAACTGGGACTCGTTGGTGTTCGACCTGGGTACCGATCCTCTGCGCCGGGTTCCCATGATGGAACCCCTCAGAGGAACGGCTGCGATGGTCGATAGGTTGTTGGAGGGATGTACGAGCCCATCGGAGTTGTTGGAGCGCTTGGGCTCCTAGGAGGCAGTCGAACGGCATGGCAGAGCGAGAGCTGAAGAAGAAGCAGACCACGACCCGCGAGGACGAGGCCGTCGAGGAGGCCGCGCCCGCGACGAGCGACAAGGGCGAGAAGCTCAAGGAAGAGCTCGACGACCTCCTGGATGAAATCGACGAGGTACTGGAAGAGAACGCCGAGGACTTCGTTCGAAGCTATGTGCAGAAGGGCGGCGAGTAGTTTCGTCCAACTGGCTTGACATCGAACACGCGTTCGATAGCATCACAAGCTATGAAACAGTGCTCG
This sequence comes from Actinomycetota bacterium, assembly GCA_019347595.1. Lineage (GTDB taxonomy): Bacteria > Actinomycetota > Acidimicrobiia > Acidimicrobiales > JAHWLA01 > JAHWLA01. The sequence continues at coordinate 2,875 of JAHWLA010000034.1, read as the reverse complement.
AAGTGTGGCCTCGAACTGCCGCTCGATCGCTTCTATCGGGAACCGAAGGGGCGTGACGGCCGTCGCGGCGACTGCATCGACTGCGTCAAGGCCTACCGCCAGGCGCGCTATCCCCAGGTGCGCGAGGTAACCATTGCCCGGGTCAAGGCCTGGCAGGAAGCCAACCGCGACCGGGTGAACGCCTATCACCGAGAGCGCCGCACACGGCCGGAGGTGAAGGCGCAGGAGCGGGCCGGGCATCTCAAGCGCAAGTTCGGGATCACGCTCGAGACATACGACGACCTCTTCATGCGGCAGGGCGGGCGGTGCGCCATCTGCCAGCGGGTCCCGCGCGACGACATCTCGCTGCATGTGGACCACGAGCACGAGACGGGGCGGGTCCGTGGGCTGCTGTGCTTCCGGTGCAACAACGCCCTCGGCGACTTCGACGACGATCCCGTGCGGCTGTTCCAGGCGCTGGCCTATCTCGACTTCGAGCCGGAGGACGACGAGCCGCCGCCCCGCAGGCGCCTGCGGACCGTCGTGGTAGCCGCGGCCAGCCGCTAGCCTCCGGGCTCGTCATGAGCCTTCCGCTGTTTGCACCCCACGACGACCCCGGGCCGAGCTTCGTGCACCTGCTCGACAAGCTCGGCCTCGGCTTCCCGGAGGTGACGGCCGACCCGTCGGCGGGCCTCACCATCACCCACGGCACCACCATCGTCGCCCTGCGCTACGCCGACGGCGTGGTCATGGCGGGCGACCGGCGGGCCACGGCAGGCAGCTCGATCGCCCACCGGGCCATGGACAAGGTCCATCCCGCCGACCGCCACAGCGGCGTCGCCATCGCGGGCGCCGCAGGCTTCGCCCTGGAGATGGTCAAGCTCTTCCAGCTCCAACTGGAGCACTACGAGAAGGTGGAAGGCGCCGCCCTCAGCCTCGAGGGCAAGGCCAACCAGTTGGCTCAGATGGTCCGGCAGAACCTGCCCAGCGCCATGCAGGGCCTCGCCGTCATCCCGCTGTTCGCGGGCTACGACCTGCGCCGCCGCCAGGGCCGCATCTACACCTACGACGTCACCGGCGGCCGCTACGAAGAGAGCGACTTCCACGCCGACGGCTCGGGCGGGCGCGACGCGCGCACGGCGGTGAAGATGCAGTGGCGGGAGGGGCTCGACCACGACACAGCCATCGAGCTCGCCGTCCAGGGGCTCTACGAGGCGGCCGACGAGGACAGCGCGACGGGCGGACCTGACGCAGTGCGCGGGATCTACCCGACGGTGGCGACGATCACCGAGCACGGGTTCGAGCGGGTGCCGGAGATCGAGGTGGCGGAACGGTTTGCTGCGCTGATTGCGCGTAAGACGGCACAGGGGCTGAACAGGTGACCGCTCACGGGTCCTGTCACCGACGGGCGCCCTTCCCACCCGGCTGCCGCCGGGTGGGGCCCTTCCCGTCGGCGCCACCCGTTCGCTTCCTCCGTGCTGCATCGCCGGCGGCGGCCGCAAGTGAGAAAGAGAAAGAGAAAGGAATCGGCCGGAGGCCGATGCTGTCGCTATGAGCATGCCGTTCTACGTCGCCCCCGAGCAGTTCATGAAGGACAAGGCCGACTACGCGCGCAAGGGCATCGCGCGCGGCCGCGCCCTCGTGGGCACCCTCTACACCGACGGCGTCCTCATCGCCGCCGAGAACCCCAGCCACACCCTCCACAAGGTGAGCGAGATCTACGACCGCATCGCCTTCGCGGGCGTCGGCAAGTACAACGAGTTCGACCAGCTCCGGGTAGCCGGCGTGCAGCACGCCGACGTCAAGGGGTACCAGTACAGCCGCGAGGACGTCGACGCCCGCAGCTTGGCCAACCTCTACGCCCGCTACCTGGGCCAGGTCTTCACCCACGACATGAAGCCCATGGAAGTGGAGATCCTGGTGGCCGAGGTCACCCCCCACGCCGACGACGACCAGCTCTTCCACATCCTCTACGACGGCACCGTCTTCGACGAGGACCGCTTCACCGTCCTCGGCGGCGAGGCCGAGGCCATCACCACGCGGATGGAATCGGCCTACACCACGGGCTGGTCGCTGGGCGACGCCGTGAAGGGCGCGGTCAAGGCGTTGGCCGGTCCGGAGCGCACGCTGGAGCCCAAAGACCTGGAGGTGGCGGTGCTGGAGCGCAGCAGCACCGACGCCCGGCGCGCCTTCCGCCGCATCGAGAACGGCGAGCTCACCACCCTGCTCGCCTGACCCCTTCTCGTTGCGGAAGTGCGCACCCCAGTGCGCACTTCCGCAACGAGAACGAGCTTGGTGGCTAGGCCGATCCCTCGTCGGCGGAGTCGGCCGACAGCAGGTCCCGGGCCAGCTCGAAGTCGTCGACCGACACGAAGATGTCGACCTGCCCCGGCAACGGGTACACGTTGTCCATCGCCGCGCCGCGCAGCTCGGCCACGATGCCGTCGGCGCCCAAGCGGGCGGCGACCACGCGAGCGGCGAACGCACCGGAGACGGTGGTGAGGTGCACCATCGGGCTCCTCTCCATGCCGCCGAGGGTACCGTGGGTCCAAATGGACAGACGGATATTCGGCCTCGAGAACGAATACGGCGTCACGTGCACGCTTCGAGGCCAGCGGCGGTTGAGCCCCGACGAGGTGGCCCGCTATCTCTTCCGCCGGGTGGTGAGCTGGGGCCGCAGCAGCAACGTCTTCCTGGAGAACGGCGCCCGCCTCTACCTCGACGTGGGCAGCCACCCGGAGTACGCCACCCCCGAGTGCGATTCCATCCTCGACCTGGTCACCCACGACAAGGCGGGCGAGCGCATCCTCGAGCACCTCCTCCTCAGCGCCGAGCAGCGCCTGCGCGAGGAGGGCATCCGCGGCGTCATCTACCTGTTCAAGAACAACACCGACTC
>JAHWLA010000033.1 GCA_019347595.1 Actinomycetota bacterium | reverse complement strand
TCGTCGTGCTGGCGCAGGCGTTCCCCGAGGCGAGGATCACTGGGTTCGACTTCCACCCGCCTTCGATCGAGACGGCCGTGCAGCGGGCCAAGGAGGCGGGCGTGGCCGATCGCACCCGCTTCGAGGTGGCCGACGCCAAGGGCTACGACGGAACGTTCGACGTCATCTGCTTCTTCGACTGCCTGCACGACATGGGCGATCCGGTCGGCGCCGCCCGGTACGCCCGAGAGCACCTGAACTCCGGAGGCACGGTGCTGCTCGTGGAGCCGTTCGCCCTCGACGACCGGTCGGCCAACATCGCAGAGAACCCGATGGCCGCCCTGCTCTACACCGCCTCGTCGTGCATCTGCTCGCCGAACTCGCTCTCGCAGGAGGTCGGCTTGGCGCTGGGTGCCCAGGCGGGCGAGGCCCGGCTGCGGTCGGTCTTCGAGGAGGCCGGCTTCACCCACTTCCGGCGGGCCGCCGCCACCCCGCTCAACCTCATCATCGAAGCCCGCGTCTGACGGAATGGGAAGAAGGGAGAAAAGCCATGTCGTTCATCCAGGTCATCGAGATCCGCACCAACCGGCTCGAGGAATTGCAGGCCCTCCGACAGGAATGGGAGCAGGCGACCGAGGGCACGCGCACGGTGCGCCGCTCCATCCTGGCCCGCGACCGCAACCAGCCCGGCCGCTACCTGGCCATCGTGTTCTTCGACTCCTACGAGTCGGCGATGGAGAACTCGAACCTGCCGGCGACGTCGTCGTTCGCCGAGAAGCAGGCCACGCTGCTCGACACGCCGCCGACGTTCTCCGACCTCGACGTCATCGACGACCGCGGCTGAGCGGTGGGTTCCGCCGAGCGACCGGGCGCCCTCTGGGGCACACGGGCCGACGAGTGGTCGACCCTGATCGAGCCGCTGATGCGGCCGTTCGCCAACCTCTCGTCGGGGCCGGCCTGCATGGCGATCGACCGTGCGGGCGAGGAGGTGGCCGCCGAGGCACTGCGAGGCGCGTTCGCGGGCAGTGCCGCCCCGACGGCGCATACCGGCAGGAAAACAACTTCGGTACGTCGTCGCCACGGCATAGGGCGACCTGCCATTGTCTGGGCGTGGCAGAGGCGCTGTTTTTCGCGGCTGCACGCCGAGTAGTGAAGCTGCATCCGGTGCCCCCTGGAGACTGAGTGGCTCGAGCACCTCTCAGGCTCCAAGGGGGCCCGGATGAGCAACGCACGCAGGTACGACACCTGGCGCGCACGGGGCGTGCGGACGCTTACGCGCTTGCCGTCACGCCATTCCAGTACTCGAGCCTGGAGCTACCCGTGTAGTTGTTGTAGTGCCAGCCGCCTGCGTTGGCCGAATAGAAGTCGAACAGGCCGCTTCCCGGGCCGGTGTTGCAGCGGAACCTCGAGTACTCGGCAGCGATCGGCGCTGTGCCCACCGAGGGGCCGCTGTCGATCGAACCGCAGCTCGTCGTTCCCGTCATGTCGGCGCGGAAGTGGTAGGGCTGCGTCACGACGTCGCCGCAGAATCGTCCCCGGCCCCATACGTTCAGGCTGCCGGCGGACTCCCCGGCGCTGGCGCCGGCGTCCGAGCCGAAGTAGTAGGTCTAGTTGTCGCCGAACGTCTCCCACACGCCGTTGTTGCAGCGGTAGGTGACGACGAACTCCCAGTAGTCGCCGCCGTGCTGCGTATCGGCGACGCTCGCAACGTCGACGAATGCCGAGACGTTCGTCACGCTGAACCACCCGTGGCCCTCGTCTCGGACCTCTGCGCTCAGCGCCTGCACGTCGGCGGGCGCCGCCAGCCCCCCGATCGCCACCGCCGCTGCGACAGAGGTGAGCGGGCTCTCGATTCGTCGACTGGCGCGGCGGCGTACCGGAGTGCCTGCGGTGCGCACGCACACCGGGATCGTCGAACCCGGGGTGTAACGTGCGCGCGCCGACCCGCCTGACCAGCACGGGAGCGCCGTCGCTCCTCGGAGGCTCCCGTTGTCCGCATCACCCGATCATCCCCTGGGCCCGGTGGGTTGGTCCGACCGAGTTGCCGCGCTGTTCGGCGCCCTCGCGCACGACGACCTCACGCCGGCTCGCGTGGTAGGCGTCGAGCGCGGCTGGGCACGCTTGGCGACGCCGGCCGGCGAACGATCGCTCCCGTTTCCCGGCACGGCTGTCGGCGACTGGCTGGCGCTCGCCGCCGGCGGCGACACCGTGCACGAAATCCTCCCCCGCTGGTCGGAGCTCGGCCGCCTCGATCCCGACGGCACGCGCCAGGTGCTCGCCGTCAACGTCGACCTCGTCCTCATCACTGCTCCGGCCGATCGCCTCTCCTCGTCTCGCGTCGAGCGCGAGCTCGTCGTTGCCTGGGACAGCGGCGCCCGCCCCGTCGTGGTCCTCACCAAACTCGACGTGGCGCCGTCCGGCACCGTCGAGGACCTGGCTGCCCGGCTCGGCCCTGTCGAGATCGTGGCCACCAGTGCGCTGACGGGCGACGGGCTCGACCAGCTACGGGCTCTGCTCACCCACCCGGTGACCGCCGCCCTGCTCGGTCCGTCGGGTGCCGGGAAGTCGACGCTCGTGAACGCGCTCCTCGGAGAGGACCGGCTGGCGGTGGGCGCCGTGCGCGACGAAGACCACCGCGGCCGCCACACCACGACGTCTCGGCAACTCGTCCCGCTCGCCTCCGGCGGGTCGCTCGTCGACATGCCCGGCCTGCGCAGCCTCGGCACCGATGCGGGCGGCGACGCCGTGGCGGCCGCCTTCCCCGATATCGAGGCCCTTGCCGAAGGGTGCCGCTTCGGCGACTGCACGCACACCGTCGAACCGGACTGCGCGGTGATGGCCGCCGTCCAGGCGGGCGACCTCGACGCCGGCCGCCTGGACAACTACCGCAAGCTGGTGACGGAGACGGCGTCGGAGCGGACGCGTGTAGACCCCGCAGCCCGCGCCGCCGAGACACGGACATCGCGCTCGCGCACCAAAGCGTTGCGCCGGCTCTACGAGGACCGCGACGACCGCGAGCGCTAGCGCACGGCGACAGCAACCCCGGGCCGACGCTCGGCCGTCACGGTACGCGAACGGCCACCACCGCGATGTCGTCGCGCGGGTTGTCCCCCTGGAACGCCAGCACGTCGGCCAACACGCCGTCGGTGATCGCAGACGCCGAAGTGGCACAGGCGGCCACCGAACGCACGAGGCCGGGTTCGTCGAAGAAGTCGGTGCCGCGGCGTGCCTCGGTCACACCGTCGGTGTAGAGCACGATGGCGTCGCCCGGCTGCAATGCCATCACGGTCTCGTGGAACGTCGGCTGAGGCAGCACACCGAGCAGCGAGCCCGGCCCACCGGCATGGGTCGCTTTCCCGTCGCGAAGGAGCAGCGGCAGCGGGTGACCGCCCGAGCACACGGTGGCGGTCCACCTCCCGTCGACTCGCTGCAGCCGCACGAGGGCCACCGTGCAGAACCGGTCGCTGTCATGGCGCAGGAGCACCTCGTTGAGTGCGTGCAGCACGGCATCCGGGCCGGGCTGCTGCACGGCGGCGGCCCGGATGGCGTAGCGGGCCAGCGCCGTCACCACCGCGGCGTCGACCCCCTTGCCGCACACGTCGCCGATCGCCATCACCCAGTCGTCCTCCGCGAGCTGGAACACGTCGTAGAAGTCGCCGCCGACTTCCTCTCCTGCGCCCGCCGGGCGGTACACCGCGGCGATGTCGAGGCCGGGGATGGCCGGCGGCGTCGGCGGGATCAGGGTCTGCTGGAGGGTGCGGGCGAGCAGGCGGGCCTGGCGCTCCGACTCCTCGGCGCGGTCCTTGGCGCGCAGCAACTCGCGCTCGTACTCGCGCCGCTCGGTGGCGTCGAACACGGCGGTGCGCACGACGTGCGGGCTGCCGTCGTCGCCGCGCTCGAGTACGGCGTTGACGAGAACAGGCAGCCGACGGCCGTCCGCGCACACGATCTCGAGCGCGATCTCCCGCGCCTTGCCCTGCATCTGGAGCATCGGCGCGTAGTGCGTCTCGTGGTAGATGCGCCCGCCCGGGGTGAGCAGCTCGGCAAACGTGCGCCGTCCCACCAACTCGGTCCCGTCGTAACCGGTCAGCGTGAGGAACGTCTGGTTGACCTTGACGATCGTCCCGTTCGGCGTGGTCGACAGGTAGCCGCACGGCGCCCGCTCGTAGAGCAGGTCGGCATCGTCCTCGAGCAGGGCCGCGTAGAACCCGTCGAGCGCCCCCTCGCTCTTCACCTCACGGCACGGCGGGCAGGCAACTGCCGCAAGAAGGCGGCGATGGCCGCCACGGTGGGCCCCGGCGCGCTCAGGTTCGGGCAGTGGCCTGTGGCCTCCAGCAGGACCAGCGAGGCGTTGCGAAGCTGCGCGCTGACGTACTTACCCACCTGCACGGGTGCGATGGCATCGTCGCTGCACTGGACCACGAGCGCCGGTGTGGTGACGCCGTCGAGGTCGGCGCGGTTGTCGGAGAGGAACGTGACGCGGGCGAATCGACGAGCAATGTCCGGGTCGGTCCGGCAGAAGCTCTCGGTCAGCTCGGCGGCCAACTCCGGACGGTCGGCGTTGCCCATGATCACGGGCGCCATGGCGCTCGACCAACCCAGGTAGTTGCTCTCCAACGAGTCGAGCAGCTCCAGGATGTCGGCTTCGCCGAAGCCGCCTACATAGCCGTCGTCGTCGATGTAGCGGGGCGACGGCCCCACCAGGACGAGACCGGCGAAGCGGTCGGGCTCCTCCTTGGCGGCGAGCACACCCATCATGGCGCTCACCGAGTGTCCCACGAACACCACCTCGTCCAGCTCCAGGGCGCGGCAGATGTCGAGGATGTCGGCGGCGTAGCCGGCCAGCGAGCCGTAGCGGTCGGGGTCGTACGCCGACGCGTCCGACTGCCCCATCCCGATGTGGTCGAACAGCACGATGCGGTAGTCGTCTTCGAACTCGGGCGCTACGTACCGCCACATGTTCTGGTCGCACCCGAACCCGTGGGCGAACACGATGGGCTGCCCGTCGGCCCGCCCGGACAGCTTGATGTTGTGACGACGGACAAGCTCGGGCGCGGCCATGCGCGGACAGTACCCCGACCGCACGCGCTACCACGCCCCGATGACCTCGTACGCGGAACCGTGGCGGGAACCCCGGTTCGGCGTACGAGAATGGCGCGCATGGGGATCGACCTTGCTGCCGCCGACCGATTTCTGACTGCCCATGCGCGCGTGCTCGACCGCCGTCGCTTCGACGTGCTCGTGCACGGCGGCGACGCCTCGGCCGTGATCACCGCGCTCGACGGCTATCGCAACGTCGACGGCGGCTACGGCTGGGGGCTGGAGCCCGACCTCCGAGTGGCGGGCAGCCAGCCCATCGAAGCCATGTACGCCTTCGAGACACTGGAGGAGTGCGGCACGGCCGGGGGCTCGCGGGCGGTCGAGCTGTGCGACTGGCTGGCCGGGGTGACGTTCGACGACGGCGGGCTGCCCTTCGTCACGCCCATCGACGACACCACCGCGTGCGCGCCCTGGTTTGCGGGCGCCGACGCCACCACGTCGTCGGTGATGGGGACGTGCGGTGTGACGGCCGCCGCGCTCGGCCTCGCCCGTCACGACCGGGCCGTGGCCGAGCACCCGTGGTTGGCACGGGCCACCCGCTACTGCCTCGACGCCATCGCGCGCCTGGAGACGCCGCACACCTACGAGCTGCTGTTTGCCCTGCACGTGCTCGATGACCTGGCTGCCGACATGCCCGAGGCCGCCGATCACCTGGCCCGCCTGGCCGCGCTGCTCCCGCCGTCGGGCGCCGTGCCGGTGGAGGGCGGCATCGAGGGAGAGATGAAGCGCCCGCTGGATTTCGCCCCGCGGCCCGGGTCGCCGGTGCGCGCCCATCTGGCGCCCGAGGCAGTGGAGGCCGACCTCGATCGCCTGGCGGGCGAGCAGCAGGAAGACGGCGGGTGGCCCGTCGACTTCGCCTCGTTCTCCCCCGCCGCCACCCTGGAGTGGCGCGGGGTGGCGACGGTGCGGGCCGTCAGCGTCCTCCGCGCCAACGGCCGCCTCTGACGCCGTCCCCACCCCCGAAGTTGCGTACGAAGCGACGCGCAAAGCAGCGCGATTCGTACGCAAGTTCGGCACGGGCAGCGGCCGGCGGCGCTCAGGCGAACTGGCGCTGGAGGCGGCGGACGGCCACGTCGGCCTCCAGCGCCGGCAGCACGGCGACGAGGTCGGTGACGAGGTTGTCCGACTGGTCGGCCAGCTCCAGCGCCACCTCGAAGCGCGCGGGGACCTGGTTGGCCGCGAAGGAGGCGGTGCGCAGCCGGGTGCCCTCCTCGTTGACGGCCGTGCCCACCGCCCGGCGCACCTTGGTGCGACCGCCGACGTTGATGCCGCGAAGCAGGGCGACGTACCGCGCCGTCACGACACCAGCGGCTCGGGGGCGCGTAGCGGTGCCCGGAACGACGACAACAGGCCGGAGGGGTGGCGGGCCGGGCGCAGGAGCAGGCGGGCGGTGGCGAGCAGGGCGCCGGGGTGCGGGCCGGCCAGCCACGCCCACGGGTGGTCGTCGCCGTCGACCTCCACCGTGGTGCGGGCCGGCCGCACCAGGGCTGCCACCCGCCGCGGAACCACGACGGGACCGTCACCGCGCCGTTGCACGGAGCGCACGGGAAGGAGCAGGGGCAGGCGGAGTCCGACGGGGACGCCGCGCACCACCACGCCGCCGTCGCCCCACGCGAGCACCCGCTCGTCGCCGTCGATCGCCCACGTCAAACGCCCCACCTCCGCCGGGAAGCCCCAGTTCAGGCGGGTGCCCGCCTTGGCGGCGGGCTGCGACACCACCATGGCGGTGATGCACAGACCGGGCCGCAGTCCGAGTCGGGCCGGTTGCGCCACCGACAGCTCGAGGAACGGGCCCACGGGCGAGGCCGTGTAGCGCACGCCGGAGACCACGGCGGGGCCGGGCAGGGGATGGAGCCCTGGGGGGAGCTCGTGGCGGTGCTGCCGGTCGATGCGCGCCCACCCCACCACCACCTCGCCACGCAGGGCCCAGGGGGCATGAGGGGCGTCGACCATGTGCGTCACCGTAGACCCGGCCGGCCGTGTAAGACACCGCTGTCCGATGCCCCCGCGACGTGCTTGACTGACACCATGCGGATCGCTCTCATAGCTCCACCGTGGGCGCCGATCCCACCGAAGCTCTACGGGGGCATCGAGGTGGTGGTCGACCACCTGGCCACAGGCCTCCAGGCCGCGGGCCACGAGGTCGTGCTCTTCACCACCGGCGACTCCACGTGCCAAGTGCCGCGGCTGTCGACGCTGGCCGAGTCGGAGGGCAGGCGCATCGGCAACCTCGTCCCCGAGCTGCTGCACGTCAATGCCGCGTACGAAGCCGTGCGCGGCTTCGACATCGTCCACGACCACACCGTGCTCGGCCCCCATCTCGCCCACCTCCACGAGGGCCTGAAGGTCGTGACCACCGTCCACGGCCCCCTCGACGGCGAGCTGGCGCCGCTCTACGAGCGCCTCCCCGACCGGGTGGCCGTGGTCGCCATCTCCCACGCCCAACGGCGGCCCGCGCCGCACATCCCGATCGCCCGGGTCATCCACCACGGCGTCGACGCCGCCGACTTCCCCTTGGGGCGCGGCGACGGCGGCTACGTGCTGTTCGTGGGCCGGCTGTCGCCCGACAAGGGCGCCCACCGCGCCATGGAGGCGGCCTACAAGGCGGGCGTCAAGCTGCTCATGACCGGCAAGATGCGCGACCCGTCGGAGGTCGAGTACTTCGACCACTTCGTGCGGCCGTACCTCAACGAGGACCTCGTCTACCTGGGCGAGGTGCCCCACGAGGAGAAGCTGGCGCTCATGGCCGGCGCGTCCGCCCTGCTGTTCCCCATCCGGTGGAACGAGCCGTTCGGCATGGTGATGATCGAGGCCATGGCGTGCGGGACGCCGGTGCTCGCCTTCCCCGAGGGGGCAGCGCCCGAGGTGGTGGAGGACGGCCGGACCGGCTTCCTCTGCCACGACGAGGCGTCGATGGCCGAGGCCATCGCCCGGGCCACCACACTGGACCGGGGCGCGTGCCGGGCCGCCGTCGAGGGCTACTTCTCGACCGACCGCATGGTGGCCGAGCACATCGCCCTGTTCGAGGACGTCCTCAGCCGCTGATCGGGTAGGCGGCGGGAACAGCGTCGACGGCGAGGGCGTTGTCGAGGGCCGCCATGGCCCGGAGCACCACCAGGTCGCCGTGCTGGGGGCCGACGAGCTGGAGGCCGACGGGCATCCCGTCGTCGGCCAGCCCCGCGCACACCGTTCCCGCCGGCGAGCGCGTGAGGTTGAACGGATAGGTGAATCGGACCCAGTTCCCCTGCACCTCGCCGTCGATCGTCCCCCACTGGCCCGACGCCGGCGTGCGGCCCGCCACCACCGGGGTGACGAGCAGGCGCACGTCGTGGAACAGCTCCACCAAGCGCAGGTTGAGCTCGTGGCAGCGGTCCTCGGCCCGGACGAGGTCGACGGCGGAGAGGCCCTGGGCGATCTCCAGCGTGAGGACGAGGCCGGGGTCGAGCTGCTCCCACACCTCGGTGTCGCGGAAGGCGTCGAGGGTTCGCAGGTTGTAGGCCGCTGTCAGTTGGATCCACGGCCACACCGGGTCCTCGGGGAAGACGGTGTCGACCTCGACGACCTCGGTGCCCAGGTCGACCAGCCGGGCCACGGCCGCCTCGCACACCCGCCGCACCTCGGCGTCGACGGTGGCGTAGCCGAGGGTGGGCGACCACGCCACCTTGCGGGGCAGGTGAGCGGCTTCCAGGGCACCCAGCCACGACGGCTCGGGCATCGGCAGCGAGCGCAGGTCGGACTGGTCGGGGCCGATGACGGCGTCGAGGGCGAGCACGGTATCGGCGAGCCGACGGGCCATCACGCCTCGCGTGGAGAGGTGGTGCCAGTCGGGGGCGTGGGCGCCGCCGGTGGGGACGCGGCCGAGCGAGGGCTTGAAGCCGGGCAGGCCGCACAGGGCGGCGGGGATGCGGATGCTGCCGCCGCCGTCGGAGCCGGTCGCCAGGGGGACCATGCCCGCCGCGAGGGCGGCCGCGCTCCCGCCCGACGAACCGCCCGGCGACCGGTCGAGGGCGAAGGGGTTGCGGGTGGCCCCGAACGTCGGGTTGTCGGTGTCGGCCTTCCAGCCCAGCTCGGGGGTGTTGGTCTTGCCCACGACGATGCAGCCGGCGGCCTTGAGCCGACTGACGAGCTCGGAGTCGTGGTGGACGGGCGGCGTGCCGGCGAAGGCCGCCGAGCCCTTGGAGGTGACGAAGCCGGACGCGTCCTCCAGGTCCTTCACCGCCAAGGGGATCCCGGCCAGGGGACCGACGTCGTCGCCCTTGGCGATGCGGTCGTCGACGGCGCGGGCGGCCGCCAGCGCGGCCTCGCCGTCGAGGGCGGTGAAGGCGTTGATGTCGCCGTCGAGGGCCTCGATGCGGTCGAGGGCGTGTTGCACGAGCTCGCGGGCGGCCACCCGGCGGGCGCGCACGTCGTCGGCGAGGTCGGCCACGGACTGCGCCCGGAAGTCCATCAGTCGTAGTACCGCAGCTCGACCAGGTTGTCGTCGGGGTCGAGCACGTAGAGCGACGTGCCCGTCCCGCGAGCGCCCCAGCGGCGGGCGGGGCCGTCCATCACCCGGAAGCGGCCCGAGGCCTTGAGGGCCTCGAAGTCGGTGGGCGCGACGGTGAGGCAGAGGTGGTTCTGGTTGACGCCCGTGCGGTCGGCCCGGAACAGGTCGATGACGAACCCCTCGTCGACGCGCACGGACGGGAAGGGCGCCTCGCCGCGTCGCCACTCCTCCACCCGCTCACCGGGAAGCCCCAATTGTTCGCAGTACCAGGCCAGCGAGCGCTCGACGTCGGCGACGTTGAGCACCACATGGTCGACGCCTCGGATTTGCACCACGAGTGCAACGTTACGCAACGATCGCAGGATGATCGCCGGCATCCGCCTTGACCACGTCGCTGTCGCCGCCGAGCGGTGGGAGGACGCCTGGCCCCGCTACGCCGCCGAGTTGGGCGGGCGATGGGTGGGCGGCGGCGACAGCGTGGGCTTCTCGGCCCACCAGGTCGAGTACGCCAACGGGATGCGCCTGGAGCTGATCCGGCCGCACGCCGTCGAGCACAACGACTTCATGCGCCGGTTCCTCGACCGCAACGGGCCGGGGCCCCACCACCTGACGTTCAAGGTGGACGACATCGTCGCCGCGCTGGCTGCAGTCGAGGCGGCCGGGTTCCGACCCGTGGGCGTCGACCTCACATGGGACGAGTGGAAGGAGGCGTTCCTCCACCCCAAGGACGCCCCCGGCGTGGTGGTGCAGTTGGCGGAGTCGCATGGGACATGGTCGAGCGAGCCGCCCGCGGCGTTCCCGGCGCCTTTGCGTGGGCAGGCGTCGTTGGACCGGGTGGTGCACGCGGTGGCGTCGCTCGACGAGGGGCTGGCCCTGTTCGCCGGGCTGTTGGCCGGCTCGGAGGTGGCGCGAGGGGCCGACGAGGACGGCTCGTGGGTCGAGTTGGCGTGGCCGGGTCCCGGGCGGGTGCGCCTGGTGGAGCCTGGGCCGGGCTCAGGGGCCGCCGCCTGGGTGGGCGACCGAGCGGGACGGATCCATCACCTGGCCTTCACCTGCCCGTGGCTGCCCGAGGGGGCCGGGCCGGTGGTCGTCGACCCCGCCGACAACCTGGGCACGCGGCTGGTGCTGGTTTCCTGACGGGGCCGGAGGGTACGAGTCGCGACATGGGAACTGACGACATCAAGGGACGTGCGAAGGAAGCAGCGGGCGACCTCACCGACAACGAGGACCTGCAGCGTGAAGGCAAGGTCGACCAGGCGACCGACACGGTGAAGGAGAAGGTCGGGGACGTCGCCGACAAGGCGAAGGACATGCTCAACCGGGACTGACCCCCCGCTCGTCGGACCCCCCAGCGACGAGCACGGCGGAAGGGACGAACCGAGCGATCGGGTCGTCCCTTCGTCGCGTCCGGGCCCGCCCCCGATCGTTCTCGTTGCGGAAGTGCGCACGGGGGTGCGCACTTCCGCAACGAGAAGCGGCTGCTTGCGGGCTGGTGACGGCGGGGTCCGCGTCACTGTCTCACCCCCTGGTTACCCTCCGTCCGTGTGAAGTTGCTGCACACGTCCGACTGGCACCTGGGGCGCACGTTCCATGGCGCGCCGCTGCTGGACCACCAGTTGGCGGCCGTCGACGCCCTGGTGGAGCTGGTGCGGTCGGCCGGCGTCGACGTTGTCGTCGTCGCAGGCGACATCTACGACCGGCAGCTTCCGTCAGGCGACGCAGTGGAGGCGTTGTCCTACGCGCTCTGCGAGCTCCGGGCCGCCGGGGCCCGGGTCGTCGGCATTGCCGGCAACCACGACTCGGCGGTGCGGCTCGGGTTCGCAGAGCCGGTTCTGGCCGCGGGTGGCGTCAGCATCCGCGGGGACCTCGGGACCATCGGCACCCCCGTGGTGATCGAGGCCGACGACGGCGGGCCGCCCCTCGCCGTCTACCCCATCCCCTACCTCGAGCCCGAGGTGGCCCGCCACCGGCTCGGCCTGCCCGACGCCCGAAGCCACGACCGCCTGCTGCGCGCCGCGCTGGCGCGCGCCCGTGTCGATCTGGCAGCGCGCGGCGGGCCGGGGGCAGTGCGGTCGGTGGCGGTGGTACACGCCTTCGTGGCGGGCGGGCAGTCGTGCGACAGCGAGCGGGTGCTGTCGGTGGGCGGGAGTGCCGAAGTGGGGCTCGACGCCTTCGAGGGCTTCGACTACGTGGCGCTCGGCCACCTCCACGGGCGCCAGGTGCTGGGCGACGGGCGGGCGCGCTACTCGGGGTCGCCGCTGGCGTACTCGTTCTCCGAACGGTCCCACGTGAAGGGCGCGTGGCTGGTGTCGTTGGACGGCTCGGGTCGAGTGGAGGCGGAGGCAGTCGACCTGCCGGTCCCTCGGCGCCTGGCCGTGGTGGAGGGAACGTTCGACGAGCTGCTGGCGTCGCGCGCCTTCGCCGACGCCGAGCCGTGTTGGGTGCATGCGGTGCTCACCGACGCCGTCCTGCCGCCCGAGGCCATGGCCCGGCTGCGCGCCCGCTTTCCCCATGCGGTCACCCTCGTGCACCGGCCGCCGATCGACCTCACCGACGGCCGCATGCGCTACGCCGAGCGGGTGCAGGGCAAGTCCGACCTGGAGCTGGCGCTCGACTTCGTGGCGCACGTCACCGGCACGCCGGCCGACGACGCCGAGCGCGCCGATCTGGTAGCCGCCATGGCATCGGCGGCGGCGTTCGCGGAGGACGGATCGTGAGGCCGCGCAAGCTGGAGGCGACCGCCTTCGGCCCCTTCGCCGAGCGGGTGGAGGTCGACTTCGACCGCCTGGCGGGGGCCGGCCTGTTCCTCATCCACGGCGAGACGGGGGCGGGCAAGACGTCGCTGCTCGACGCCATGTGCTTCGCCCTGTACGGGACGGTGCCCGGTGTGCGTACGGCCGACGACCTGCGCAGCGACCACGCGGGCGGCGGGGCGGCGGAGACCAGCGTCGCCTTCGAGTTCTCCGTGCACGACGGCGACTGGCGCATCGTCCGCACTCCCCAGCACGAGCGGGCCAAGAAGCGGGGTGCCGGCACCACCACCCAGAAGCCCAAGGCGGCGCTGGCCCGCCGGCGGGGCGGCGACTGGGTGCCGGTGGCCGACGGCGTCGAAGAGGTGGGCCTGCGGGTGCACGAGCTGCTGGGGCTGACGGCCGCCCAGTTCCAGCAGGTGGTGGTGCTGCCGCAGGGCGAGTTCCAGCAGGCGCTGCGGGCCAACCCGCGCGAGCGGGGCGAACTGCTCTCCACGCTGTTCCGCACCGGGCGCTTCGCGCGCTACACGCAGGCGCTGCTCGACCGGGCCAAGGCGTTGGAGGGGCAGGTGACCGCCGGGCGGGAGCAGGTGGCCATGCTCCGTCGCCAGGTGCTGGAGCGGTGGGGCGAGGTCGACGGCGACGTGGCCGCCGACGCGGCCCTCGACGAGGTGGTGGCCCGGGCCGACGTGGCGGTGGCCGAGGCGGCGGCGCGCCGGCAGGCGGCGACCGCAGCGGCCGAGGAGGCCCAGCGCACCCACCAGGAGGCGATGGCGAGGGCCGAGCGGCGAGCCCGCCGGGCGCGGGCCGAGGCGGAATTGGCCGCGTGCGCGGCAGTGGCCGAGGAGATGGCCGGGCTGGAGGGGCGGCTGGCCACGGCCGAGCGGGCCGAGCCCATGCGCCACCTCTTCGCCATGCTGCGCGACGCCGAGGCGGCCTACGAGGACGCCCTCGACCGCCGTCGCCTGCTCCAGCACCCGCTGGCGGAGCTGGCCACGGCGGTGCCCCCGCCGCTGGCCGACATCGGGGCCGAGCTGGCGGGCTGGCCGGTGGGGCCGGGGCTGACGGCATCCGACGTGGCCGAGGCCCGTGACGCCCTGCACGCGGCCGTGCCGACGTTGCAAGGGCTCGCCGATCGCCGGGCGCGGGCGTCCGAGACGCGGGCGGCCGCGGCCAAGGCCCGGCTCGCCGCCGATGCCGAGGCCCGGCGGGCGAGCACGGCCGACGCCGAGGCGGCCCGCTTGGGAACCGAGTGCGACGCGCTGCGCCTCCAGGTGGCCGACGCCGCGCTGGCCGTTGGGCGGCTCGACGGGCTGCGAGCCGAGGCGGCACGGCGGACGGCCGAGGCGGCGGCGGCGGCGCGGCTGCCAGAGGCCGAGGCGGTGGCCGACGACCTCACCAAGCGGGCGCGGGAAGCCAACGAAGCCGCGGTCGACTCGGCGCGCCGGCACCTGGCCTTGTTGGAGCGGCGGCTGATGGAGATGGCGGGCGAGCTGGCGGCCCGGCTCGTCGATGGGGAACCGTGCGCGGTATGCGGCTCGGCCGACCATCCGGCGCCCGCGCCGACGGCCGGCGATCCGGTCACGCAGGCGCAGCTCGACCAGGCGGCGGCCGAGGCTGCGTTCGCCCGCGAGCAGGCCGACCGCCTGACCGACGAGTGCGATGCGGCCAAGCAGCGAGCGCAGGAGCTGCGGGGCCGGGCGGGGGAGGCCGCCCGCGACCCGGCGGCGGCCGCCGAGGCGGCCGAGGTGGTGACGACACGGGTGGCCGAGACCGAGGCGCTGGCGGCGGCGCATACCGAGTTGGCCCGGCGGCTGGCGGAGGCCGCCGAGCAGCAGGGGCGGCACGAGGCCATGGCGCACGAGGCCCGGGTGGAGGGCGCCCGGCGGGCGGCGGCGGCCGACGCGCTGGCGGCGGAAGCCGATGCCGCCGAGGCCGAGGTGGCGGCCGAGCTGGGGCCCGATGTCGACCCCGACCTGGTCGTTCGCATGGCGGAGCTGCTGCTGCGCAGCCTCGACGAGCTGGCGGTGGCCGTGGGCGACGAGGCGAGGTCGCTCATGAAGAAGGAGACCGCCGCGCTGCACCTGTCGGGGCAGGCGCAGGCGCTGGGGTTCGCCTCGTTGGCGGCGGCGGAGCGGGCGATGCTTCCTCCCGAGGAGCGCCAGGCGCTGGCGGCTCGGGTGGCGGCGCACCGGCAGGCTCGCGTGGGCGCCGAGGCGGTGCTGGCGGAACTGGAGGCCGACCTGGAGGCCGAGCCCGACGACGCCCCCGATGCCGACCCAACGCAGACGACCGCCGCCGTGGCGGCGGCGAGTGCGGCGCTCGACGAGGCGGTGGCCCACCACGCCGGGCTGGCGGCGGCGGCGGCCGAGGTGCGTCGACTGGTGGCCCGCCACGACGCGACGGTGGCAGCGCTGACGCCGCTGGAGGCGGAGGCCCGGCGGGTGCGGCGGCTGGCCGACGTGTGCAACGGCACGGGCAACGAGCGGAAGATGTCGCTGGAGCGCTACGTGCTGGCGGCCCGCATGGAGGAGATCACGGCGGCGGCCAGCCGCCGCTTCCAAGCCATGAGCGAGGGCCGCTACACGCTGCGTCACAGCGACGAGCGGGTGAAGGGCGGCGGGGCGTCCGGCCTGTCGATCCTGGTGGTGGACGCGTGGACCGGGGTGGAACGCGACGTGCGGACGCTGTCGGGCGGCGAGACGTTCCAGGCGTCGCTGGCGCTGGCGTTGGCCGTGGTCGACGTCGTGCAGCAGCACTCGGGCGGGGTGCACATCGACGCCCTGTTCGTCGACGAGGGGTTCGGCACGCTGGACGCCGACGCCCTCGACCAGGCGGTGGCCGAACTGGAGCGGCTGCGGGAGGGCGGCCGGCTGGTGGGGATCATCAGCCACGTGGCGGCCCTGCACGGCCGCATCCCGGCGGGCATCGAGGTGCGCAAGGCGGCCACCGGCTCGACCGTGCGGCTGGGGGCGATCGCCGCCGCCTGACGGTGCGCGACAATGGCGGCGACGGTGAGCAGGCCGGGTGACCGCGGCTCGGAGGCGCTTCGGCGTCGACCGGGTCGAGGAAGGTCGGGGCTCCATAGGGCAGGGTGCCGGTTAGCGGCCGGTCGGGGCGACCCGCAGGAAAGTGCCACAGAGAACAGACCGCCGATGGCCGGCGGCCGGGCAACCGGTCGGCGGCACAGGCAAGGGTGA
>JAHWLA010000214.1 GCA_019347595.1 Actinomycetota bacterium | reverse complement strand
ATGACGGGCTCGTGGCACGTCTACACGGCGGGCGAGCGCTGGCGGAAGCCGGCCTGGCAGGCGGCGGCCGTCCTCGAAGCGGGCGACCACGTCGCCGTGTGCTTCAACGCGCCGGTCGTCGAGCTGCGCCGCGACGACGACGTCGGCGACCTCGGGCCCGACGTGCTGCGCCCACCGATCGACCACGACGAGATCCGCCGGCGTGCATCGACGCGGCCGCCCGATCTCGCCATCGGCGAGTTGTTGCTCGACCAGCGCGTGGTATCCGGCATCGGCAACATCTGGCGCTGCGAGGCGCTGCACGCCCGCAAGCTCAACCCGTGGACGCCGCGCGCCGCGCTTGATGACGACGAGCTGGACACGTTGATCGAAGCTGTCGCCCGCCTCATGACGGCGAGCGCCGACCCAACGGGGCGCCGCCCGCCTGCCCAGGTCTACGGACGCCGCGGACGGCCATGCCGGCGGTGCAGCACGCCCGTCGCCGTCACCCGCAACGGCGACCACGCCCGGCGGGTCTACTGGTGCCCTGGTTGCCAAGGGCCATTTCCGGAATAGCCCTTCACCCGCTCGGTGAGAACTGCCGACACAGAAAGCAATGATGACCGTGCTTCCGCCGCCGTTGTCCCGGGCCAACCGGGAGGCACACGACGAGCGGGCGCGCGCCGTGAAGGCCGACATCGACCACCTCCTGGCCGAGGTGGACGACGCCCTCACGCCGAACTGCGCGGGTCCTTCGACCACGTAGGTCGAGAAATCCGCACAGTTCGCTGAAGCACGGCGGGTACGGTCGGCGACGATGGCCCGCCGACGAGTGTTCGCCGACATCACGCCGCTGCGTGAGTCGCCCGACTTCCGTCGCCTCTACGTCGGCCAACTCATCAGCTTCGTCGGCACGCAGCTCACCGTCGTCGCCGTCCCGTTCCAGGTCTTCCAACTGACGGACTCGTCGCTGCAAGTGGGCTTGGTGAGCCTCGCCCAGCTCGGCCCGCTCATCGTCGGGTCGCTCATCGGCGGGGCGGCCGCCGACAGCATCGACCGTCGGCGTCTACTGCTGTGGATGCAAGTCGTCATGGCGGCCACCAGCGTGGGGCTTGCGCTCAACGCCATGCTCGACGCCCCGCTGCTCTGGCCCATCTACGTCCTCACCGCCCTGGCGGCGGGCTTCAGCGGCGTCGACCGCCCGGCCCGCAGCGCGGCGATCCCCAACATCGTCGAGCGTCGGTCGTTGCCCGCGGCGTACGCCCTGTGGCAGATCCTCCTTCAGGTGGGAACCGTGGTGGGCCCGGCGCTGGCCGGCCTGCTGCTGGCGGAGTACGGCCTGGGCGCCGTCTACTGGCTCGACGTGCTCACGTTCGCGGGCGCTTTCATCGCCGTGGCTCGCATGCGGCCGCTTCCGCCCCAGGGCGGGGGCACCAAGCCCGGCTTGGCGAGCATCGTCGAGGGCCTGCGCTTCCTGCGTGGCCGGCGGGAGCTCACGGGCGTCTTCGTCATCGACCTCAACGCCATGATCTTCGGCCTGCCTCGCGCCCTGTTCCCGGCCATGGCCGAGCGCGTCTTCGGCGGCGGGGCCGCGACCTACGGCCTCCTCAACGCCGCCCCGGGTGCGGGCGCGCTCATCGGCGCCGTCACCACCGGGTGGGTCAGCCGCGTCCACCGGCAGGGCCTCGCCGTGCTCGTCTCGGTCGCGATGTGGGGGGCGGCCATGATCGGTTTCGGCGTCACGTCGTGGCTCTGGCTGGCGCTCCTCTTCCTGGCGGCGGCGGGCGCCGCCGACGTCATCTCCGCGGTGTTCCGCAACACCATCCTCCAGACTTCCGTGCCCGACTCCCTGCGCGGCCGCATCTCGTCGGTGCAGATCGCCGTCGTGACCGGCGGACCGCGTCTGGGCGACGCCGAAGCGGGCGCCGTCGCCGCGCTGGCGGGGGCGCGCTTCTCGGTGGTCTCGGGCGGGGTGGCGTGCGTACTCGGCGTGCTGGCGGTGGCGAAGTGGCTGCCCGAGTTCACGCGGTATCGAGCGGAGGAGGACCCGGTGATCGTTGTTCCGGAACCGCCACCCGTCTCGTGACCAGGCTCCCGGCATCGACCGTGAGCTGAAGGCCGGGTACGGCGCCGAGCCGAGCGAGCCCGGCCACTCGCGGCACGGCGATGGTGCTCCACCCCGGAATGCCTGCCAGAACGATCGACCGGTGGATGGCGCGCGCCACTACGGAAGCGGGAGCGCCCGGCATGCGCGATACGCCGAGCTCCTCGGTGATGCGGTCGCCCTGGGCGGCTCGCTTGGCGAAGCTCGTCGACACCGGCCCCGGGTTGACGGTGGCCACGGTGACGCCCCGGCCGCGGAGCTCTCGCCGCAGCCCCTCGCTGAACCCCTGCACGGCGAATTTGGTGGCGCAGTAGACGGTGATCGGCGGGACCCCCACCCACGCGGCCACGGAGGAGATGTTGCAGATGTGGCCGCGGCGACGCTCGAGCATCGAAGGGAGCACTCGCTGCGTCAGGTCGATCAAGGCGAGGACGTTCACGTCGAACAGGTGTCGGACCTGCTCGGCCGGCATGTCCTCCACCATGCCGTTCCAACCGATGCCCGCGTTGTTGACCAGCACGTCGACAGGGCCGGTGGCCGCAATCAACGCAGCGCGGTCGGCGTCCTTGGTGATGTCGGCGACGAACGGGACGACGTTCGGCTCGTCGCCCGCCAGCTCCTCCAGCATCTCTTCGCTCCGAGCCACCGCCCACACCAGCGCCCCGCGTCGCGCCAGCCGTACCGCGGTGGCGCGACCGATGCCGACGGAGGCTCCCGTGACGACGATCACCGAGCGGCGGATGCGCATGGCACAACTACACTGCCCCGTATCAGGCCGCACAATTCCGAGGGGTAAGCCATGGCGTCTCGCACCGTTGCCGACATCATGAGCAGCCCCGCCCTCACCGCCGAGCCGTCCGAGACGCTGGCCGAGGTGGCGGGCCGCATGGCCGACCACGAGGTGGGCTCGGTGGTGGTGTGCGACGGCAGGCGCCCGGTCGGCATCCTCACGGAACGCGACCTCATCCGCTTCGCGGCGGCGGGCGCAGACCCGTCGTCGACGAAGGTCTCCGAGTGGATGACCGAAGCGCCCGAGACCGTGCCGCCCGATACCGAGGTCAACCGGGCATGGGACGAGCTGGCGGCAAAGGGCTATCGGCACTTCCCTGTCGTCGACCACGGCGAGCTGGTCGGCATCGTCACGTTGCGCGACCTCGTCCGCATCGCCCAGATCCAGCCCGTCACCCATCCCGGCCAGATCGACGCGCCCAAGGGCCTCGAAGGGGTCATCGTGGCGGAGACGTCGGTCGGCGACGTGCGTGGCCTCGAAGGCTTCTACCACTACCGCCAGTACAACGCCGTGGAACTGTGCGAGAAGCGCTCGCTGGAAGACGTGTGGCACCTGCTGTTCGAGGGGGAGCTGCCCACCGCCGCCCAGCGGCAGGCGTTCCTCGACGAGGTGCGCCCACTGCGCGCCGTGCCCGACGACGTGAAGCCGTTGCTCCCCGCCATCGCCCACGCGGGCAGCGATCGCGGCGGTCCGCTCGACGGGCTTCGCACGGCGGTGTCGGCGGTGGCGCAGGCGTTGGAGTTCCAACCTTCGCTCGACGTCGACGCCGCCATCCTGCGCCGCAACGCCCTGCAGATCTGTGCCGTCATCCCGACGTTGGCGATGGCGCTGTACCGCCTGCGCCAGGGCCACGACCCGATCGAGCCGCACCCCGAGCTGGGCTACGCCGCCAACTACCTCTACATGATGAACGGCGAGGTCCCCGATGCCGACGCCGCCCGCGGTGTCGAGCAGTACCAGATCTCCACCATCGACCACGGCTTCAACGCCTCCACGTTCACCGCCCGGGTGATCACGTCCACGGGGGCCGACCTGGGCGCCGCCGTGGCGGGCGCCATCGGTGCGCTGTCGGGGCCGCTGCACGGCGGCGCTCCCAGCCGGGCCCTCGACATGCTCGACGCCATCG
>JAHWLA010000213.1 GCA_019347595.1 Actinomycetota bacterium | reverse complement strand
CTACCTGAAGGATCCCGTCCACCACGACGTGGCTGCCGACGACGAGGCCAGCGCCTCGGACATGACCCACCGCTTCTTCGCCGTCCACCAGATGGACCGGGTCAGGGTGGTGGCCTCCATCGCCAGGGGGGCTTCGCGCACCCTCACCTTCGTACGGACCAAGCGGGGCGCCGACCGGCTGGCCACCCAGCTGGCCAAGGAGGGCGTCAAGGTGGCCGCCATCCACGGCGACCTCCGCCAGAGCATGCGGGAGAAGGCGCTGCAGCAGTTCATGGACGGCAAGCTCGACGTGCTGGTGGCCACCGACGTGGCGGCTCGCGGCATCCACGTCGACGAGATCGACGTGGTCGTCCACTTCGACCCGCCCGAGGACCACAAGGCCTACCTCCACCGCTCCGGGCGCACCGCCCGCGCCGGCCAGGAAGGCGTCGTGGTCACCCTCGTTCTCTGGAACCAGGAGCTCGACGTGGAGCGCCTCCAGAAGCGGATCGGCGTGCGCCAGCCGTTCGTCGAGGTGTTCTCCAACGACAGCCGGCTCAGCGAGCTGGCGACGTGGGACCCGGCGGCGGAGGCCGTCTCCGCCTAGCCGAGCTGCGGATCAGGAGCACCCAGCCCACCAGGGCGATGGCGCTGAACGAGAACCACTGCAGCGCGTACGACAGGTGCGGGCCCGACCCGAGGTCGGGCTCCGCCAACGGCGCCGGGAAGCGACCCGGGTCGTCCGGCTCCTGGAGCTGGACGAACCCGGGGTACAGGTCGTAGCCCAACCGTTCCTCGAGCGAGGGCACGTGCACGGCGCCTATCACCAGCCGCCCGTCCCGCGACTCGGGACGGAACCGTGACGGCCCTTCGCCCGCCAACAGCAGGCCCGTCACCGTCACCTCTCCGTCGGGCGGTGCATACGCGGCAGCCGTGGGCTCGTCGCCGACCGACATGGGCACCCAGCCGCGGTCGATCAGCGCGGCGGTGCCGTCGGCGACGAGCAACGGCGTGAGCACCTCGTAGCCGGGCAGGCCGTCGCGCGTGCGGAAGCGCAGCAGCGTCTCCTGTGACGGGTCGTAGACGCCGCGGACGGTGACGCGTCGGAACGGCGCCGTGTCGGGAAGCGTCGGCTCGGCGGGGGAGACGACCTGGTCGAGCGGCACGGTTGTGGCGCTCCGCTCCTGCACGAGGGCGTTGGCGTCACGACGCTCGTCCATGCGACGGAGCTGCCACAGCCCGAGGCTCGCCAGGCCGACGACCAGGGCGAGGACCACCACGTGGCCGATGAGCCAGCGGGGCCGGAGGGCGAAGCGGTACATGTCGTGGGGCAACCTAATCGGGCTACCGGCGCCCGGACGCGACGAAGGGAGCGGTTTCCCGCTCCCTTCGTGCGCGTACTGCTGTGGATCTAGATGGGCTTGACGCCGCTCGCCTGCATGCCCTTCTGGCCGCGGGTGATCTCGAACTCCACGCGCTGGCCTTCGGCCAACTCGCGGTAGCCCTGCATCTGGATCTCGCTCTGGTGAACGAAGAGGTCCTCGCCGCCCCCCTCGGGGGTGATGAAGCCGAAGCCCTTCGTTGCGTTGAACCACTTGACGGTTCCGGTTGCCATTTCGGTATTCCTTTCCCACGCACGAACCTTGCGGGGAAACACTGGGAAACCCGGCAACGGCGCTCACTTCTTGCGTGAATCGTATGAAGCGCGACCGCAGCGTACATGGAAACCGGCCCGTGTCAAACGATCGGTTTGCTCACTGCGTCCCGAAGGCGGTAACGGTGCCGTCGATCGCGACCACGCGGTAGCCCTCGCCCGCGGGGACCATGCCCGCCACGGGGGCGGTCGGCGTGCCGCCGAGGGAGCCGCGGAAGGGCGCATCGCCGAAGGCGAAGATGCCGCCGTCCTCGGCCACCAGCCAGTAGCCGTCGGCCTCTGCGGTGCTCGCCATGCTCGCCATTGGACGGTTGAGCCGGATGCTCCCGGTGCTGCCGAGGAACGGCGCGTTCCCGAAGGCGAAGATGCCGCCGTCGCTCGCCACCAGCCAGTAGCCGAGCCCCGTCGGCGTGGCCGCCATGCCGACCACCGGGCGGTTCAGGCGCTGCCCGCCCATACTCCCGGCGAAGACGGCGTCGCCGAAGGCGAAGATGCCGCCGTCCTCGGCCACCAGCCAGTAGCCCTGGCCCGACGGCGTGGCCGCCATCCCCACGACGGGGCGGTTCAGCCGTTGCCCGCCCATGCTGCCGAGGAACGGCGCGTTCCCGAAGGCGAACACCCCGCCGTCCGCGGCCACCAGCCAGTAGCCGCCGCCGTCGTCGGTGGCGGTGCCGCCGACGATGACGCGCTGGAGGGGGATGCCCTCGGCTCCGCCGTGGTCCGCAGCGCCGTCGGCGGCCGTCACCGCGCCGAGCCCGTCGACCGTCCACCAACCGGGCGCCTCGTCGGTCGACATGACGGCCACCACGTCGGCCCGTATCGGGTCGGCCTCCATGGTCCCGCCGTCGCCGACCCACTCCCAGTGCCACGGCTCGTCGCAGCCGCTGCCGCCCGGCTCCGCCCAGCCCGGGTGGTTCCAGCCGTACGCGCCGGCGTTGGCCTTCAGCCAGCGGTAGGCGGGGGACGAGAAGGTGAGTCCGCGGACGCCGTCGTTGAAGTCGGCCGCCTTGCCCCACCCGTGCATCGACGTGCCGACGACCTTGCCGTCGGGCGTGGTGCGGGGCGCGGCGGCGCACCCGGCGGCGCCCGCGGCCGACCACTGCTGGCGCTCGCGCACCTGGCCGTCGAGCGAGCGGTAGCACTCACTGGTGCCGAGGGCAACGCCTGCCCGGCGCGCCGCTTGGATGAGGAGGTGGAGGCTCGTGGCGGCCGGTCGTGTCGAGACGCACCGGGCCTGGATGCCGATCAGCTCGTCGGCCGGGATCTCGCCGTTGGTGCGATCGGGGATCGGGGTGGGCCGGTTGTCGGGATGGATGGCGGAGCCGTCGGCGTGAGCCGCGCTCGGGGCAGCGAGCGACACCACGGCGAACAGGACGACGGCGAGCTGGCGGGGAGACGGGCGCACCCGACGATTGAACCACCCGCTCGGTGCCTCGTGGACTCTTCGGAGGGTTGACATATTGCTCTTAGGGTCGCCTAACCTCTTACCTGATGCTGGTCACGCAGGGCACCTCGTTCGCGGCTCGGCTCGAGGCCTACGGCGACCGTCCTGCCGTTGTGGCCGAGGCGACGGTGCTCGGCTACGACGAGCTCGCCCGGCGGGCCGACGAGGTGGCCGAGCGGCTGGGGGCGACACGTCGCCTCGTCCTCCTGGAGGCCCGCAACGACCTCGGGTCGCTGGTCGCCTATCTCGGCGCCTTGCGCGGCGGGCATCCCGTGCTGGTGGTCGACGGCGAGAACGCCGGGCACACACAGCGTCTGGTCGACGCCTACGACCCCGATGTCGTCGCCACCGGGGACGGCTCACGATGCGCGCTCGACGAGCGACGCCGCGGCACCGCGCACGACCTCCATCCCGACCTGGCGCTGGTGTTGTCGACGTCGGGGTCGACGGGGTCGCCGAAGCTGGTGCGCCTGTCGCAGCGCAACCTCGACGGCAACGCCGAGGCCATCGCCGCCTACCTGGAGCTGGCCGACGACGACCGAGCCATCACGTCGTTGCCGATGCACTACTGCTACGGCCTGTCGGTGATCAACAGCCACCTGGCCGCCGGCGCCTCGTTGATCGTCACCGACCGCTCGGTCGTCGACCGCTGCTTCTGGGACGCCTTCACCGCCGGCGGCGCCACCAACGTGGCGGGCGTGCCCTACACCTTCGAGCTCCTCGACCGCATCGGCTTCGGGTCGATGCGCCTGCCGACGTTGCGCCACGTGACGCAGGCAGGCGGGCGCCTGGCCCCGGACCGGGTGCGGACACTGGCCGAGCTGGGCCGGCGCTACGGGTGGCGGTTCTTCGTGATGTACGGGCAGACGGAGGCGACGGCGCGCATGGCGTACCTGCCGCCCGAGCACGCACTGACGCATCCCGACT
>JAHWLA010000212.1 GCA_019347595.1 Actinomycetota bacterium | reverse complement strand
CGCGCCGGGGCCTGGCCAGCGTGCTCTCCAGGCGCCGCCGCACCGCCCACGGCATGGCGCGCACCGGCGTGGCCGCCAGCACCGCGACCTCGATGCGGTCCCGCATGTCGTGGGGGAGCGGGCGCGGCCCGTCGGTGAACGCCAGCCCGCCGCCCCCCGCCGCCTCGCCCACCAACGCCGACTCCAACCGCTCGCGGAGGTGGGCGGGCACGGGCCGGGGCGCGCTCACCCCGGTGAACAGGGGAACGAGCTCGGCATCGAGCGAGTCGGGCGTGCGCGTCCCGTCGGTCATCCCGACGCCTCCAACTGACGGCGCAGCCCGTCGCGCGCCCGCTGCAACAGCGACTGCACCTGGATGCGCGTGCGGCCCAGCTCGGCGGCGATGTCGCTGACCGTGCGGTCGTCGAGGTACTTGAGGACGAGCACCTGCCGGTGCAGCGCAGAAAGCGCCCCGAGCGCCCGCACCAGCGCATCGCGGTCCTCGACGGCGATGCCCTCGTCGCCGCCCGTCTCGTTGTCGACCAGTGTGAGCGAGCTGTGGGCGAGCTGCTGGCGCCGCTCGCGCTCGTAGTACCGAGCCAGGCGGTGGCGGGCGATGCCGCACAGCCAGGTGGTGAGCGCCGAGTCGCCCCGGAAGCCGGCCGCCGAGCGCACCGCCTCGAGGAACGTCTCCTGCACGATGTCCTCGGCCGCGGCGTCGTCGCCGCCGACGCGGGCGAACACGAACCCGTAGACGATGGGGCCTGCGGTGTCGAGCAGCTCGCGCACGGCGCCGCGCTCGCCGGCCGCCGCCCGCGCCAGGAGATCAACGCCGTCCGCGCCGCGCGTCGGTTGCCCCTCCATCACCCCACTGTGTGCCGGAATCGGGCGCCGATCAACCGTCGAGGGGCCGCAGCCCGGACGGCGCCTGACGGTAACGTCGGGCCATGTCCGTCGATGCAGTTCCGCGGTGGCTCGCCGGCCGTCGTCCGCCGCCCACGTTCGAGGCGTTGCTGGGGGCGGCAGGTGGCATTGTCCTGCTCGGCGCGGCCGCCGCCTTTGCCGAGAGCGTCCCCGACGACGACGCCCGGGTGGCCGGTCTCGCGCTGAGCCTGCTCGTGCTGGTGGCCGGGCTCGTGCTGTCGGTCCTGTCGCTGGGACGGGCCACCACGGCGGCGGGCGTCGTCCTCGCCGCGGGCACCGTAGCACCGCTCGCCTTCCTGCTCACCAACGATCCCGACCGCATCGACGAGCGGAGCGACTTTCTTGTCGCCGCGCTGGTGGCGGTGGTGTTCTGGCTGCTGCTGTTCGCGCTGGGGCCCAACCGGGGCCACGGGCTGTTCCTCGGCCTCGCCCTGTTCATGCTGTGGTCGGGCGCCGTGTCGCAGACCGACGCCAGCCCGTTCTTCTTCAACATCGACGCCGTATCCGGCGACGGGGACATCGAGATCATCCCCGCCGAGCCGATGCCGGACTTCCAGCCGCCCGATTTCGACGTCTCCGAGTTCGACCCCGCGCCGGTCCCGGACTTCCGCGCCCCTGGTGAACCCGGTGTCGAGCCCCCGCCGGTCCGCTCGGGGCCGCGGCCGATGCCGACGTTCCGGTTCCGCCCGCCTCCTCCGCCGCCGCCGCAGGAGCCATCGACCACGATCACCACGGCGTCCGAGAACGCGGCGGGCAGGCTTCAGCTCGTGTCGTCCTCGCAGGAGCTGGAGTTCGAAGAGGAGCCCCGGCCGCCGGTGGCCGGCGCCGTCGTGTCCGTTCTCTTCGGCATCGCCTATCTGCTCTTCGCCGCCCTCCTCGACGCCTCGCGGCTGTGGCGGCCGGCATCGGTGACCTTTCTCGTTGCCCTCCTCGCGCTGGTCACCGGCACCGTGATGCTCGGTCCGCGCTACGGCGCCACCGCCGCGGGTGTCGTCGCCATCGCTTTGGCCGTGCTCGTCGTCGGGGCGGGCGTGGTGGCGAGCAGACGCGCCGTGGCGTGGGTGGGCGCCGCGGGCCTCGCCGTCGGTGCGATCACGGTGGTGGCGTCGGTCTTGGACGATTCGCCGACGGCGGCCGCCGTGGTCCTGCTCGTCGTCGGCGCCGGGCTCGTGACCCTGGGTCTGCTGGCGACGACCCCCGACTACCCCGAACCCGACCCTTACTAGCGACGGATGCCCGCGTGCTCGGCCAGTAGCTCTTCGGCGGTGGCGCGGGCGGCCCGTACGGCGCTGCGATAGAGCGTCGAGCCCACGCTGATGCGGGCCACGCCCATGTCCGCCAAGGCGCGCAGCGTGGGGACGCCCGGCCGTAAGAAGACGTTCACCGGCCCGCCGAGCTCCTCGACCAAGGCGGCGATAGTGCCCTCGTCGGAGACGCCGATGGGGAACACGCAGGTGGCACCTGCGTCGAGGTAGAGCCGGCCGCGCCGCACCATCTCGGCCAGGCGCGTGTGCGGCTCTCCGACGCCGAGCAGGTGGACGTCGATGCGGGCGTTGACCACGAGGTCGATGCCGCGCGCCCGTCCCGCCTCGACGACGGCACGGACGCGCTCGGCCTGGGTTTCGGCGGGGACGAGCGCACCGGGGTCGGCGTGGTCGGTGTCCTCCAGGTTGCAGCCGGCCGCGCCCGCGTGCAGCAGGCAGTCGACCAGCGTGACCGGGTCGAGCCCGTAGCCCGCCTCGATGTCGGCGGTCACCGGTACGTCGACGGCGCGAGCGACGCGCTCGACCGCGGCGAAGGCGACCTCGGCAGGCATGGCCTCGCCGTCGTCGTAGCCCAAGGAGGCGGCCACCGCACCGCTCGACGTTGCGACGGCGGGGTAGCCCAGCTCTTGCACCATGTGGGCGCCCGCCGCGTCCCACACGTTGGCGAGCAGGAGGGGGACCGGACCGTGGTGCAGTCGCCGCAGCGCGTCGGCGTCGCCTGTCAGGTCACGCATGGGTGTGGGCGCGGCGCGGTTGGTAGTCGCCGACCGGCTTGGCCGCGGTGACGCCGAGTCGGTTCCAGGCGTTGATGAGCACGACGGCGTAGAGCAGCTTTGTCAGCTCCAGCTCGTCGAAGTGGCGCTTGGCTTCGTCGATCACCGCGTCGGAGACGTGGCCGTCGGCCAGCCGGGTGACGGCCTCGGTGAGCGCCAGCGCAGCGCGCTCGCGGTCGGTGAAGAACGGCGTCTCCCGCCACGCGCTCAGCGCGTAGAGGCGCTGCTCGCTCTCGCCGTGGGCTCGGGCGTCCTTGGTGTGCATGTCGATGCAGAAGGCACAGCCGTTGATCTGCGAGGCGCGCACCTTGACCAACTCGATAAGCGAGCGCTCGAGGCCGCAGCGGCGGACGGCCACCTCCATGCCGATCATGGCCTGGTACCCCTCCGGCCAGGCTTCGTAGTCGATGCGACCCGTCATGGCGGAATCGTAGGCCGGGTGGTCGGCCGGGTGCCTCGGATTGCCGGAAAACCCTTTGTTTTAATGGGTTTTTTGCTTGATTCGGATATCGAACACATGTACGACGTTCATGTGTTGGGGGCTCAGGAGTTGGCCATCGAGGAACTCGATCTCGGGTTCGACGGCGACACCCTGGTGGCCGCCTGCCGGTTGCTCGACCGCTTGAGCGCCAAGGTGGCGCTGGCTGCCGCGGAGTTCGATGCCGGCCGCCGGTGGGAGCTCGACGGGGCCACGTCGGCCGCCGGATGGCTGAAGCACCGGGCGGGCATGACGGCGTCGGTTGCCAACTGGACGGTGCGCGCCGGGAACTTGGTCAAGCAGCTGCCGGTGACCCGCGAGGCCTGGGTGTCGGGAACCTTGAGCACCTCACAGGTCAAGGCCGTGGAGGCCAACATCGAGCCGCGGACGGTGGCGCTGTTTGCGAAGCACGAGGCGGAAGTGGTGCCTGCGCTGCGGCCGCTCTCCGCCCGCCAGACGGCGACGGCCATGCAGCACTGGCGGCGTCGCGCCGAGGCGCTGTTGGACGACGACGAGCCCCGGCTGCCCCATCGCGAGCTCAAGCTGTCGCAGACCTTCGACGGGCAGTTCTACCTGAGCGGATCGCTCGACCCGCTGTCGGGCGAGATCGTCAACACCGCGCTGCGGCCTGGCCATG
>JAHWLA010000032.1 GCA_019347595.1 Actinomycetota bacterium | reverse complement strand
TCCTTGTCGCGGCGGACCTGCTCGCGGATCTGCTCCTCGGCGCCGTACACGGCGGCGAGACCGGCGTGTTGCGGCGCCGACGGGTAGACGGATTCGCCGACCTGCACGAGCAAGCGGTTTCCATCCTCCACGAACTGCGGTGCTCGGTCACGGAACGCCGGATCGATGTAGTCGTGCCAGATCGAGATCGGCTCCCAGTAGTGGGTGTCGCAGTCAATCGCCTGCATGGTTCGCATGCTCCTTCCCGACGCCCTCCAAGAGCGGCGTGATGTCGAGCTCGCCCATGAGCGAGCGGTAGGACTTTCCGTGCGGATCGGTGCGCAGCGAGATCGACACCCCGCCGCCGAGGGCTTCGTCCATGACGAAGTTCAGGGCCTGGAGGCCGCGGAACTCGTAGCGACGGACGTCGCCGCGAACGAGCTCGCCGAAGTGCTCGCGCACCACGTCCACGGTGAGCCGCTCACGGAGCAGTTCCCACGTCTCGTCGTCGTTCGGGAACACGACGACGTTGACCATGTCCCCCTTGTCGCCCGACTGGCAGGTCGCCACCTCGTGCAGCCTCACGCCACCACCACCTCCGTCTCGAGCGGTACATGTGTGCGGGGGAGGAGCGCAGGCGTGACCCCGATCGCCCGTTCGACGGTGCGGGTGAGCCCGCCGCCGCCGCTCAACCACATCTGGTTGGCCTCGAACGTCACGGCGTCGACCGCCTCCCGCGAGGGGCACCGGACTGCCATGCGCAGGCGCACGTCGGCCGGGGTGCCTCCGCCGTGCTGCGCTCCGAACAGCGCGTTCACGCCGTGGATGTCGAAGCGCATCTCGTCGATGTCGGAGGCGAAGGGCTCGAGGAAGCGCCTCATGAGCCCCTCGGTGGCACGGGCACGGTCGACGCAGCCGTGGCCGCCCAGCGAGATCTCGGCAACGAGCTTCCAGCCCAGGTCGAGCGCCACGAGGACCTTGTAGCTCTCGGGCTTCGGCGCGCCTCGCGCTCCGGTGAACCGCACGCGGTCGGGCGCCGCCTGTGTTGCCACCACATCGGTGAAATCGGCGACGACGTCGGGCGTGAGGTACGTCGCCGGATCGTGCACTTCGTGGGCAACGGCGCGCTTCACGCTGTCGACGGGCACCGGCCCGGTGCCCGGCTGCCGGGTGATCTCCACTCCGTCGTCGGAGACGACCGCCATGGGATAGGCGTCGAGGGTGCGGCCTGCGCCGCCTTCGAGCAGGTGGCCGGCCAGCGTCGCCACGGCGACGCGGTCCCAGTCGTCGAGGGCCCAGCCCAGCTCGTGGCAGATCGGACCGACGAACACCGAGGCGTCGGCGATCCGGCCGCCGATGACGAGCCGGGCGCCCTCGTCGAGCAAGTGCACGATGGTGTCGGCCCCGATGTAGGCGTGGGCCGACACGATGCGAGCCTTCTCCGCTCGCGCCGTGCAGCCCCGTTCGGGGAGGTAGACGTCGTGTTCGAGCACGGCGTCGATCACGTCGTCGCCGCGGACGACGCCGACCGGCGTGCCGCTCAGGCCTGCGCCGCGCAGCGCCGTCACGGCGTCGGCCACGGCGGCGTCCGGGTTGGCAGCCCCGAAGTTGCCGACCATCTTCCCGCCCGAGCCGAGAAAGCCGAGATAGCGCTCGACGAACTCGCCCATGCGCTCGTCCTGGCCTGTCGCCTCGTCCTCGACCCGCCGGGCCTCGGCGAGCGCGAGGGTGCGCTCGGCGAGGCAGTCGAAGCCCATGTAGCGCACCAGTCCGCTCTCCGCCAAGGCGACGCCTGGCCCGATGCGGTCTCCTTCGCCGATAGAGCCGCTGCCGATGGCTGCTGACATTCGTCGCCCCTTTCGTGCGGTTCGCCCCGGACGGACTACATCAGACGGTGCCGTCCCTGTCAACCAATCGTTTGTTTGGAAAGCGAACGCTCGTCCTGTAACGTTCGGCCCGTGGCTTGGCTTCGTTCCTCGTTCGGGCATCGGCGAGCGATCGCCCTGTTGCCCTTGGTACTGGCGACAGCGTGCGGCGGCGACGACGACGAGGCGTTGTCGCCCCGTTGCCTTCCCGTTGACGCCGCCGTCGTTACCGCCGTCGAGGCCCGGCTGGTGCCGCCGGGAGGCAGCTTGCGGCATGGGTACGCGGTTCGCTCCGACGATGTCGACGCCTACTTCCTGAGCGCCGAGCTCGTCGTCGACGGGCGCGACGAACGCCGCGGCGACATCCTCACGTGGGCAACCGCGGACCCTCGCGTGGCCTCCGAGGACTACCGAGCGGTCGACATCAGAGCGAAGGAGCTGTCGGAGTGGTCGCCCTCCGGGGCGGGCGAACGCATCACCACGGACGGGGCGGTGCTCTCACGATCGTGTGTGAACACAGACCGGCCGACCTGACGAACGATTCGCCGCGACCGTTGACGCCGGGCGATGGCGGTCGTAGCGTAGCTAACAAGCGTTTGTAAAGCGGGTCTCTGGCGGATCGAGGACGGACGCCACTGCTCACCACGACTGGGGAGGCGGCATGCCAGCACTCATGAGGATCGCCCTATGGGCTCGCAGCGCGCCGAAGCTCCACGTGGCTACGACGTCCGTGGTTGTCGGGCTGCTGGCTGTGGTGCTCGTTGCCGCCGCCCTTCCGCCCGGTGGTGGCGAGGGCACCGGATCCAATGTGACGGCAGGCTTCGGCGGCGGGTTCTCGGAGACGGGGGCGGAGGGGGACGCCATGGGAGAGGTCGAGGGCGAGGGCGTCGCCTTCGCCCCGGACGGTACGCCGATCGGGGAGGGTGTCGATGTGGCGGCCGGTGGTGCGGTCGGCCCGGCAGGCTCGTCGTCGTCGTCCGGGCGCCGCGCATCGTCGACCACCGGTACTGCAGGCGGCGGCAGCGGGACGCAGCAGACGGGCGCCAAATCCGGCACAGCCCAGGAACCGCTGCGCGCCAGTGACCGCGGCATCTCGGCCAAGCAGATCAAGGTCGGGTTCGTGACCACGCCGGAGGCCATGGGCACGGCGCTCGGGTGGCGGACCGATCGCGCCCGGGTGGTGAAGGCGTACGTCGACGCCGCCAACAAGCAGGGCGGCGTCGCGGGCCGCACAGTCGTCTACAGCGAGGCGGAGGGCGACATCAGCAACACCTCCACCCAGCGGGCAGCCTGCCTGAAGCTCGCTCGCGACGAAAAGGTGTTCATCGCCTTCGACGCGGGCGGCACGACGGGGATCAACCACATGTGCTACGCCGAGCAGCAGCTTCCGCACACCTTCCCGACGAGCAGCCATCTCAGCGAGGAGCTGTTCCAGCAGAGCGGCGGCTACAACCTCAGCTCCGGCGCCAGCGGCACGCGCATCCTCCTGAACTGGTTGCGGGTCGCGCTGGAGGCAGGCTTCGTCGGCCCCGGCAAGGGCAAACTGGGCGTGCTCTCCGAGGAGTGCGACCCGAGCCCGGCGATCCTGGATCAGCACCTCAAGCCCGCGCTGCGACGCGCCAACGTCGACTTCTTCGAGTCCCGCGTCTCGTGCGGGACGGACGAGTCGGTGCAGCAGGCGCAGGGGGCCGCCCGCACCATGCGCAACGAAGGCGTCGACCGCGTGCTGCTGGCCACGGGGCTCGGCCCGGCGGGCGCCTTCATCGCCTCCGCCCAGAGCCAGGTGTGGAAGCCGATGTACCTGGCGTCCGACTACAAGTCGCAGACCGAGAACATCGCCCCGGGCACGTACCCGCCGTCACAGTACGACGGCGCCAAAGCGGTCACCTACAGCTTCAAGGCGGGCACCGAGCCCGGCCGCGCCGGGATCACCCCGGGGACCGAGTGGTGCAACAAGGCCATGGCCGATGCCGGGCTCAACCCGATCACCGATCCGGCGGGCTCCGATGCGCAGGTCGTCTCGTACTGCGACGGGTTCCTGCTGTGGCTGGCCGCCATGAAAAAGGTCCCGGCCAACCCGACGAGGGTGGATCTCATCCGCGCCGTGGAGACGCTGTCCGCGTTCCCCTCGGCCATCGCCCACAAGGCGTCCTTCCGCCCCGGTCGGTACGCGGCGGCGACGAGTTGGGCGATCCTGGAATTCCGGGCGACCCATCCGTGCCGGTGCTGGGTGCGCGTCAGCGAGTTCGCGGCGAGCAATGACTGAGCCGATTCTCCAGGTCGGCGACCTGAGCTTCGGCTACACCCGCGCCACGCGCATCCTGGCCGGGGTCTCGTTCGCCGTTGACGCGGGCGAGTCGTGCGCCATCGTCGGCGTGAACGGCGCCGGGAAGACGACGCTGCTGCGCGTGCTCGCCGGGCTCGAGCCGGCGGCCCGAGGCGAGATACTGCTCGACGGCATCAGCATCGTCGGCCTCACCGCCCAGGAGCGCGTCGCCCGCGGCTTGGTCACGGTCTTCGGCGGGCGCGACGCCGTGTTCGGCGATCTGACGGTCGACGACAACCTGCTGGCGGGCGCCTTCGGGCTGTGGCGCGAGGGTGAGGTGGCGCAGGACCGGATCGACGCCGCTTACGAGTTGTTTCCCGAGCTCGCCGCCCGCCGCGGCTCGCTCGGCGTGCAGCTCTCCGGCGGGGAGCAGCAGATGCTGGCCCTCGCCAAGGCTTTCATCCTGCGCCCCCGGCTCCTCTGCATCGACGAGCTCTCCCTCGGCCTGGCGCCCGTGCTGGTGGAACGGCTGATGCGCACCTTGAAGGACATCGCCGCCACCGGAGTGAGCGTCATCCTCGTGGAGCAGTCGAGCGACATCGCCCGCATGGCGACCACCCGGACGCTCCATCTCGAGCGGGGCGTCATCCGCGGGTCCCGCGCCGCGCCGCTCTGGTACGCCGAGGGCGAGGAGCAGCACCTGAGCCTCGACGATCTGCGGCGCGCCCTGCACGTGGCGACGGTGCATGCCGACGTGCCGAGGTGGGCGTCGTGATCGATTCGATCGTCGTCGGCGCCCTCCACGGGCTCGGCTACGCGCTGCTCGCCATCGGGCTCATGCTCGTGTACAAGATCGCCCGGTTCATCAACTTCAGCCACGGCGCCCTCGGGGTCGTCTCGGCCTTGGTGCTCGGCAAGCTCGTCCTCGATTACGACGTGCCGTACTGGGTGGCCTTCGTGATGGCGCTGTCGACGGCGGCCGCCGTCGGCCTGTTCGTCGAGGTGGTGATCGTCAAGCGGCTGTTCCGAGAGGCGCGCGTGAAGCTCACGGTGGCGAGCATCGCCGTCTCGCA
The DNA here is from genome assembly GCA_019347595.1 of Actinomycetota bacterium. Taxonomy (GTDB): domain Bacteria; phylum Actinomycetota; class Acidimicrobiia; order Acidimicrobiales; family JAHWLA01; genus JAHWLA01. Next base: position 10,625 of record JAHWLA010000032.1, on the reverse strand, counting down.
GGTGCTGTTCCCCTTGGTGACCCTCGACAGCCTGCGACCGAACGAGCGGGCCCTGCTCACAGAGGGCTACCCGTTGCCGTGGGACATCCACGTGGAGCTCGGGTCGTACACGCTCACGTCGAGCGACGTGCTCACCCTGCTCTGCGTGTCCGTCGCCGGGGCGGCGCTCATCGCCATGTTCCGGTATACGAAGATCGGCCTCCAGATCCGTGCCGTGTCCGCCAACATCGAGGCGGCCGAGCTGGCGGGCATGTCGACGCGGCGGGTGTCGATGGTGGCGTGGATGCTGGCTGCCGTCCTCTCGGGGACGACGGCGATCCTGCTCGCCTCGAGCACGTCGAACCTCGAGATCGAGGGCCTCGGCGCCGGTTTGATGACGCGAGCGCTGGCCGCCGCCCTGGTGGGGCAGATGGTCAACCTGGGGTACGCCGTGGCGGGCGGGGTGGCGCTCGGCGTCTTCGAGCAGCTCGTCTTCGACCACACGCAGCGCGGTGGGATCACGGAGCTCCTCGTGTTCTTCGTCATGCTGGGCCTGCTCCTGTGGCGGGCGAGCAGCCTCACGCGCATCACCCGGCGGAGCGAGGAGGAGTTCGACCTGGCGCCGGCCATCCCGCCATTGCCCGCCGACCTCGCCCGGGCCCATTGGTTGCCGGTCGCCCGCAAGCTCGTCGTCGCCGTCCCCCTCCTCGTGGCCGTGCTCCTGCCGTTCCTGCCGTGGGCGGGCACGTACTCGCGAACCTTCCTCTTCACCCAGATCCTCATCTATGCGATCGCGGGCTACGCGGTGTTCGTGCTCGTCGGGTGGTCGGGCCAGCTCTCGCTCGGGCAGTGGGCCCTCGTCGGTGTCGGCGCCTACACCACGGCACGGGTGGCGAACGCCGGGCACTCGGTCGTCTTGGTGATGCTGGTGGCCGGACTGGTTGCCGCCGCTGCCGCGGTCGTCGTCGCTCTGCCCGCCCTCCGGGTGCGAGGCGTCTTCCTCGCCGCCTCGACGCTGTCGTTCGCCGTCGTCGCCCCCGGCTTCCTGTTCGGGCAGCGATGGGTCAGCGGGGGCGACTCGTCGTTCGTCAGCGTGCCGGTGGCCCGCATGCCGTTCTTCGGCGAGCTGACCGACCGCGTGCTCTACCACCTCACGCTCGGCATTTTCCTCTTGCTCGCCTTCGCCGTCGCCCGGCTGCGCCGGAGCGGGGCGGGGCTGCGCATCCTCGCCGTGCGCGACAACGCCAGGAAGGCCGCGGCGTCCGGCATATCGCCCCAAGCGGTGAACATGGGCGCCTTCGCCTTCTCCGGTTTCGTGTCCGGCGTCGCCGGCGCGCTGTGGGCGTATTCCAACCGCACCTTCGATGCGCGGTCGTTCCCGACGGACACGTCGCTCATCCTCCTCGCCCTCGTCCTCGCCGGCGGGCTCGGATCGCCCGTCGGCCCGCTGCTGGCGACGCTCCTGATCGTGGGCGTGCCCCTGGTGTTCGAGCTCGGGCCGGTGTGGATGTTCATCAGCTCGGGCCTCGTCCTCCTCATCGTGCTCATCGCGGTGCCGGGCGGACTGGCGATGCTCCTCGCCCGCGTACGCGACCGCGTAGCGCGGGCGGTCGACCGGTCGCTGACGCTCGCCGCCCCGGATGCCGTCGCCGACACCGACGGTGCCGTCGTCCGCCTGGAGGGGATCGTCGTGCGCTTCGGCGGGCTGGCGGCCGTCGACCACGTCGGCGTCGCCGTGGCGAGGGGCGAGGCCCTCGGTGTCATCGGCCTCAACGGCGCAGGCAAGACCACGCTCATGGAGTGCATCTCGGGGAACGTCCGGCCCAGCGAGGGGCGGGTGCTGATCAAGGGCCGCGACGTCACCCACCTGGGACCGGCCCTGCGGCCGTACCTCGGGGTGGGGCGCACGTTCCAGGACGGAAGCGTGTTCAAGGGGCTCACGGTGATGGAGAGCGTGCTCGTCGCCTTGGAGGCGGACAGCTACTCGGACATGCTGTCGCCGTTGCTGAACGCGCCTTGGGAGCAGTGGAGCCGGGCGCAGAAGACGGCGAAGGCCGAGGAGGTGCTCGACTACCTGGGGCTGAGCGCCCACCGCGACCACCTCATCTCGGAACTCTCGACGGGCCAGCGCAAGCTGTGCGACCTCGCCACCGTGCTCGTGCGCGAGCCCGACATCATCGTGCTCGACGAACCGACGGCCGGCCTCCTCGACGACGAGGTGACCGAGGTCGTCGGCCACCTCATGCGCATCCGGGAGCAACTGGCTCCCGCCCTCGTCGTCGTCGAGCACGACATGAACGTGATCTCCGAGTTGGCCGATCGGATCTGCGTGATGGAGGCCGGACGGGTGATGACGATCGGCACGACGGCGGAGGTGTTCGCCGACGAGCGGGTGCGGGCGAACTATCTCGGCGAGCACCTGGTGGCCGCGGGCGCCGTCGCGCACAGCGGCGCCGCGCCGCGTACGAGGCGACGCAGCGCGGGACGGGCCTGACCCGGTCGCGATCCAGCCCGGTCACAATCCCGCATACCAGGCGTACATCCGCTTGCGGTTGCGGCAGCGTCTATACGGCACACAAGCTGTATATACTGGCCCCGCATGGCGAAGCATTTGGTGGACCTCGATGAGCAGGCGCTGAGCGCGGCCAGGGCGGAGCTTGGTACGCACACCATCCGCGACACCGTCAACGAGGCGCTCAACCGGGCGGCGAGCCGGCGTTCGGCGGACGTGAAGCGCTCGCTCGATCATCTTGCTCGTCTCGAGCTCGACGATCGGGACGAAGCGTGGCGCTGACGCACATCGTCGACACGAGCGTCCTGACCAGGCTCCGCCACGAGGCGGTGCGCTCGGTCGTCGAACCCCTCGCCGCTTCGGGATCTCTTGCTCGGGCGGGCATCACGGATCTGGAGATCGGGTACTCGGCTCGAAGCGCGAAGGACTGGGACCGAGCGGCGGTTGCCCTCGACGCCTTCGAGCTGATCGACACCTCGGCCGACCACGTTCGTCGTGCCCGTCAGGTGCAACGGCTCCTCGCTGCGAAGCATCAGCGCGGCCGAAAGGTACCCGACCTGCTCATCGCCGCCGCCGCCGAGGCGAACGACCTTGCCGTCCTGCACTACGACGCGGACTTCGATCGCATCGCGAAGGTCACCGGTCAGCGCGTCGAGTGGGTCGTGCCGGCGGGATCCGTAGACTGACGGTCAGGCCGCTTGGACGCCGCGGCCTATCGTCGAGGCCATGCCGCTCAACCAAGGTGACAAGGCTCCCGACTTCACGCTCCTCGACCAGCACGGCGACAAGGTGACGCTGTCGGGGTTCAAGGGCCGCAAGGTGCTCGTCTACTTCTACCCGAAGGCCGATACGCCGGGCTGCACCGCCCAGTCGTGCGGGCTGCGCGATATCGCGGGCGACGTGGGCGACACCGTGATCCTCGGCATCAGCCCCGACACGCCGGCCAAGCAGGCGAAGTTCGACCAAAAGTACAGCCTCGGCTTCCCCCTGCTCGCCGACGAGGACCACGCCGTGGCCGAGGCGTACGGCGTGTGGGCGGAGAAGAGCATGTACGGCCGCACCTACTGGGGCATCGTGCGCTCCGCCTTCCTCATCGACGAGAAGGGGAAGATCGCCGACGCCTGGTACAAGGTCTCCCCCGCCGACACGCCCAAGAATCTGCTCGCCGCGCTGACTGCCTGACCCGTCCCGGGCGGTTGTCGACCTGAACGGGCCACTCGAAGTGGTGATCGCCTGCCGCCTGCACCGGTCGATCAGGGAGGGACAGGGCAAGACGAGGGGAGTGCGGATGGGCCAACCGAACAGCGCGGCCAGGGTGGGCACCGGCGACGCCTTCGTGTTCCGACGCGTCAGCGGCGGGGGCGTCTCGTAACGCTCGGCATTACCGGCGTTGTGTTGTGAGACGCTCCACTAGGACCGGAAGCGCCCCTCGTTCTCCCGCAGCCGCTGCTCGCGCCACCAGCGCACGGCAGCGGCGATCATTCCGAGCACGAGCATCTTGCGCAACCGCCTGGCCATGTGCCGGATGCTACGACACTTGTAGATTGGCGGAGGCAACCGTCGCCCGAGTGGCGGAATGGCAGACGCGGAGGACTCAAAATCCTTTGCCCGCAAGGGCGTGTGGGTTCAAATCCCACCTCGGGCACGCTGTTGGAACTCCAGCAGGAACGGGTTGAAGCGCCGTTCCTGGCCCACGGTGGTGACCCCGCCATGGCCGGGCAGCACCTGCACCTCGTCGGGCAGCGGCAGGATCTTGTCGATCATCGACGCCGCCAGCTCCTCGAACGAGCCGCCCGGGAGGTCGGTGCGCCCGATGGAGCCCTGGAACAGGTGGTCGCCGCTGAAGAGGATGGGCGCCTCGCCGTCGATCTCCAGGAGGAAGCACGTCGAGCCCTTGGTGTGGCCCGGGGTGTGCACGGCGGTGAACGTCATCCCGGCGCCCGACACCTTCTGCCCGTCGTCGAGCCCGTAGAGAAGCTCGGGCGGGCGCAGGTCGAGCTCGGCCTGCTGGAGGTAGGCGCCGAACCCGCCGCTGGTCCCCACCGGGTCGAGGAGCATGTGGCGGTCGCCGTCGTGGATGTGGACGGGCACGTCGTGGTCCTGGGCGTGCACGACCGTGCCGATCCCGCCCACATGGTCGACGTGGCCGTGAGTGCTCAGCAGGGCGACCAGGCGCAGGCCGTGGTGGGCCAGGCGGTCGAGGATGGCGCGGGGGTCGGGCGGGGCGTCGATCAGCACGCACTCGCCGCCCGGCCCCTGCGGGGCGACGATCCAGGCGTTGGTGTCCGCCAGCCACAGCGGCATGCCTTCGATGAGCATGGCCACCGACCCTAGGCGCGGGGACCAGAACGACGAACGGGCGTCAGGGAGCGAGGCCCTCGACGAGGTCGCCGGGGTCGAGGTCCAGGGCCGCCGCCACCCGCAACAGGTTGAGGATGCCGATGTTGCGCCGCCCCCGCTCGATCTGGCCCACGTAGGTCCAGTGCAGCGAGCAGCGCACGGCGAGCGCCTCCTGGCTCAGGCCGAGCTCCTGGCGGCGCGCCCGCATGCGTGTGCCCATGACGACTAGTGCCGGGTGCCCGGCCTCCGGCGATTCCCCCATCTTGGGGGCAAATTGGAATCGGAAGATGAGTATGGGCACCAGAGGACCATCGGATTGCGGCTGATACTCATAATCATCCTAGACTGTCGGGTCGATGGCCGAGCATGAACGGGCGCTGAACGAGTTGGTCGTGGTGGGGTGTTTCGACGGCTGGCACGTGGCCCGGGCGCCGTGGGCCGACGTCACCGCCCAGGGGGCGACCCACGACCAAGCCGTCGAGCGGGTGCGGGAGGCGGTCGACCTCCGCTACCGGGCAGGCCCCGTCGCGGGCGTGCCCGACGAGCAGGTGGTGGTCGCCGTGCAGGCCACCGTGCGACCCGTGACCGAGGTCGACGTGCTGCGGGCGTCGGGGCCGGAGGTGCAGCAGGCGCTGCGCCGGCTGGGCTTCGAGGTGCGGGGCCGCACCCGCTTCCACGCCACGCTGACCGACCGGGCGGGCCGCCGCACAGTCGTCGTCCCCCTGGAGGTGGAGCTGGCGGCGCCGACGATGTTCGACGTGTTGCGCCAGGCCGCCGTCCTGGCCGACGAGCTCGCCTCGGTGCTGTGACCCGGGCGTGGTGGGTGGCAGGCGCTAGAAGTCGAGGGCGCTCAGCTCCGGGACGGCGCCCTTGGCCCGCTCCACCGCCTCACGCCACCGCTCGCGCTGCGTCCGGCGGGCGGGCTCGACGGTGCGCCGGGGCGACCACGCCGCCGCGATGTCGTCCTCGCCCGCCCACACGCCGACGGCCATCCCCGCCAGGTAGGCGGCTCCCAGCGTCGTCGCCTCCAGCACCGGCGACACCTCCACCGGCCGCTGGACGGCGTCGGCCAGCGCCTGCACGAACGTGGCGTTGGCGCTCATGCCGCCGTCGACCCGGAGCCGCTCGATCCTCACCTGCCCGTCGGCCTCGGCCGCCTCCACCAGGTCGGCGCCGCGGTGGGCGATGCCCTCCAGCACCGCCCGCACCACTTCGGCCCGGCCCGTTCCCCGGGTCAACCCGAGGAGCGTGCCGCGGGCGCCGAAGTCCCATGTGGGCGTCCCGAGCCCGAGCAGCGCAGGGACGAACCACACGTCGCCCGACGACGCCACCGACGCCGCCAGCTCGTCGGACTCGGCGGCGGTGGCGATGAGGCCCATGTCGTCGCGCAGCCACTCCACGCACGAGCCGGCCGAGAGCATCACCGCCTCGATGCCCCAGGTGTCGGCGCCGGCACGCCGCCAAGCCACAATCGGGAAGCAGCCGCCCTCGCCGCGTACGTCGAAGGCCGGGCGAGTGGGGCCGACGCACACGTCGAGCATCCCGCCGGTGCCGAAGGTGACCTTGGCCAGCCCGGGGCGGACGCAGCCCTGCCCCACGAGCGAGGCCTGCTGGTCGCCCGCCATGCCCGCGATGGGCGGCGCACCGGGCAGCGCCGAGGCGGGGCCGACGACGCCGCTGGAGTCGACGATGGCGGGCAGCACCGACTCGGGGATCTGCAGGGCTTCGAGGACGTGGGCGGCCCACCCCGAGGCGTCGCCGTGCACCAGCCCGGTGACCGCCGCGTTGGTGGCGTCGGTGACGTGCACCTCGCCGCCCGACAGCGTCCACGCCACCCAGGTGTCGACGGTGCCGAAGCACAGGTCGCGGGTGCGGTCGACATCCGCAATGTCGAGCAGCACGGCCAGCTTGGTGGCCGAGGCGTTGGGCGCCAGGCGGACGCCCTGGCCCTGCAGCATCAGGCACATGCCCACCGTGCGCAGGTCCTGCCAGCCGATGCCGGGGCCGACGGGCCGGCCGGTGGCCCGGTCCCACACGATCGTGGACGCCCGCTGGTTGGCGATGCCGACGGCGTCGACGGCGCCGCCTGCGTCGGCCAGCGCCGCACGCGCCACGTCCAGCACGGCGTCGGCCATGACCGCGGCGTCGAACTGCACGAAGCCCGGCATCGGCGACTCCGGCAGCACGGCCCGCTGGTGGACGTGCTCGACGGCGCCGTCCGGGCGCACCACGCCCGCCCGCACGCTGCTGGTGCCGACGTCGACGACCAGGACGCTCATCGTGTGGCCCGCCGTGCCGCCCGGCGCATGCCGACATAGCCGCCCAACAGGGCGGCGGAGATGCAGATCTGGGCCAGCAGGAGCAGGCGGACGAGGTGGACGACCGACACCTCCTCGTCGCCCACGGCGCGCCGCACCAGGCTCACCACCAGCAGGACGGCGAACGCCATGGCCCCGGCCGCGGCCGCGTGCATGAGCGGCGTCTCCCGCCGACGCGCCGCCGTTCGGAACCCGCCCACGGCGAAGCCGCCGAGCAGGGCAACGGGCGCCAGCAGCCACAGGTTCGACTCCTCGCCCGGGGCGTCGCCCGATTTGAGGATCAGCACGATCCAGAGCGGGGGGACGGCGATCGCCAGTGTCAGCAGCGCCCCCTCGACCGCGGCGCGCAGGTCGAGGCGGGACGACGCGCGGGCATCGTTCACGGCCATGCGGGCGCTCCGAACGGGGAGGGGAGGCCGAGCTTGCCCGGGTTGAGGATGCCGTTGGGGTCGAGGGCGTGCTTCAGCGAGACGAGCACGTCGAAGGCGGGCCCCAGCGCCTCGGCCATGAACCGCCCGCGGTTGAGCCCGACGCCGTGGTGGTGCGACAGCGCCCCGCCGCGGGCCAGGACGATGCGGGTGACGGTGTCCCACGCCTCCCGGTAGAAGTCGTCCTGCCAGCCGTCGCCGTCGCGGCGGCCCGCCCACGTGAAGTAGACGCACGCGCCGTCGAGGTAGCTGTGCGACTGGTGGGCGGACACGGCCAGCATGCCGTCGATGCGCTCCATGGCATCGATGACGTCGTCGTAGAGGGCGGGGAGGGCGCCCCAGCGGGCGGCGATCTCGGTGGTGTCGACCACGATGCCGTGCTTGATCACCGACTGGAGGGCCGACGTGTCGTTGCGGTGCGAGAGCCAGCGGGCCACGAGCTCGTCGTCGAGGCGCTCGGCCGCCGCCGCCCGGCACTCGTCGTCGACCACCGCCATCACCGCGTCGATCACCAGGGGGTCGCCCTCGTCGAGCGCGATCAGCAGGTGGCGGTCCTCGAGGGCGTAGCCCCGCTTGGTCTCCACGTCGTCGTAGAGACGGAGGACGGCGGGCGTGGCCCCCCGGCGCAGGATGCGGCGGCAGACGTCGAGGCCCGCGGCGAAGGACGGGAACGCCCACGCGCTCCGGCGCTCGGCGGACGGCAGCGGATGGACTCGCAGACGGGCCTCGGTGATCACGCCCAGGGTCCCCTCGCTCCCCACGAAGAGCTGGTTGAGGTCGGGGCCGACAGCCGAGCGGGGGGCGGCGCCGCCGGTGCGGACCACGCGGCCGTCGGCCAGCGCCACCTCCAGGCCCACGACCATGTCCTCGATCTTCCCGTAGCGAGTGGAGTACTGGCCCGCGCCGCGGCAGGCCAGCCAGCCGCCCACCGTCGACAGCGCCATCGATTGCGGCCAGTGGCCCAGGGTGACCCCGTAGTCGGCCCGCAGCGTGTTCTCCAGGACGTCGCCGAACATTCCCGGCCGGACATCGAGCAGCAGGGACTCGTGGTCGACGGCGACGATGCCCGCCATCCCGCACAGGTCGAGGGCGACGCCGCCGTGGACGGGCAGGGACGAGCCGCACACCCCGCTGCGGCCCGCAGTGGCGGTGACGGGCACGCCCGCTTCGTTGCACACGGCGAGGGCGGCGGCCACCTCGCGGGCCGATGTAGGGCGGGCCACGGCGGCGGGCCGGGCGGGGACGGCGCCCGCCACCGCCCATGCCATCGTCAGCGGCCACCAGTCGCGCCCGTGCTCGACCAGGTCGGCGTCGCCGCCGACGCCATCGCCGTCGTCCAGCGGACACACGGCGGCCAGCCGGGCCCGGGTGGCGTCGTCGACCGTCACGCGGTGCGCCTGGAGGCGCAGTTCGGTGCCGGCCAGTTCGATGGGCGGCGTCGGCTCCCCGGTGCGGACATCCACGGGGCGAGAGCCTGTCACACGGTCGGTGGAGGCGGGATGCCGGGGGGATGGCACCCCACCTCCACCGCCCGACGCCATCAAGCCCGCGTAGGGCGACGACGTGGAGACGTGACGATGAGCGTAGCCGGTTTCGCGCCCCCTTTCGGCACGGGCCCGTCTCAGATCGTGGCGCGCTCGCGTTCGACCAGGTCGGCGAATGCGTGCACCTGGGCCCCGGCCTCCTCGTCGGACCACCCCAGCTCGGGCGCCACCAACGCCGCGGTGTCGGCGGCGGCGGCCGCCGCCGCCTCCCGGTCGAGCAGCAGCGCCCGGGTGCGTCGGGCCAGGACATCGGTCAGCGTGCGGGCCATCTCGTAGCGGGCGGCGTAGACGGCTTCGGCCCGCAGGTAGGGGAGGCCCTCCACCAGCGGCTCGCCCAACGACGGTTCGGCGTCGACCATGGCGAGCACGGCGCGTGCTTCGTTGCCGTAGCGCCCCACCAGGTGGGCCACCACGGCGCCGTCGCGCCCCACCAGGTGGGCCACCACGGCGCCGTCGCGCCCCGTCGCCCCGGCGAGCACCCGGTCGGCGCCCTCGGCGCCCCGCAGCCGCAGCTTCGCCGTGGGGCTGCGCCGGGCGCCCCGGCCCAGCAGGCGGACCACCTCGTCGACGGTGTCCTCGGCCATCTTGCGGTAGGTCGTCAGCTTGCCGCCCATGATGGTGACGAGGCCGGTGGGGGAGACCTCGACCTTGTGGCGGCGCGACAGGTCGGCCGTGCGCTCCGACCCCGCCGACTTCACCAGCGGCCGCAGGCCGGCCCAGGTGCCCAGCACGTCGCCCTCGGCGAGCGGTTCCGACGAGAAGGTGTTGAAGGCGTCGAGCAGGTAGCGCACATCGTCGGCCGTGCACTGCGGGTCGTCGAGGGGGCCGTCGTAGTCGGTGTCGGTGGTGCCCAGGTACACGCGGTCGCCCCACGGCACCACGAAGATCGACCGGCGGTCCTGTACCACGGGGATCACGGCGGCGATGTCGCAGCGAACCTTCTCCCACGGCACGGTGATGTGCACGCCCTTGGCGGGGCGCAGCGAGTCGGGGTGGCCGCCCTCGTCGAGCGCCCGCACCTCGTCGGCCCACACGCCGGCCGCGTTGACCACACAGCCGGCTCGTACGTCGGTGCCGTCGGCCAACCGGGCGCCGACCACGCGGTCGCCGGCTCGCAGCAGCCCCACCACCTCGGCGTAGTTGGCCGCCACCGCGCCGTGGTCGACGACCGCGGTGCGGGCGATGGTGAGGGTGAGCCGGGCATCGTCGGCCTCGGCGTCGTAGTAGAGGAAGCCCGCCACCAGGTGCTCCCGGCGCAGCACGGGGAGATGGGCGACGGCTTCGTCGACCGACAGCCGCCGGTGGCGCTTGCCGATCCGCCACCCGCCCGTGAGGTCGTAGATCCACAGCGCGGTGGCGTAGGCCTTGGCCACCGTCTGCTTGACCACGCCGTCGCGCCCGAACAGGGGGATGAGGAAGGGGAGGGGGCGCACGAGGTGCGGCGCGTTCGAGAGGAGCCGCTGGCGCTCGGCCAGGTTCTCGTAGACCAGCCGGTACTCGTGCT
>JAHWLA010000211.1 GCA_019347595.1 Actinomycetota bacterium | reverse complement strand
GCGGCCTGCCCGGCGGCGTCGGCGTCGTAGGCCAGCACCACCCGGCGGGCGAAGTTCTTGAGCATCCTGAAGTGCTCGTCGGCCAGCGCCGTCCCGCACGTCGCCACCGCTCGCGGGAGCCCCGCGGTGAAGAAGCCGATGACGTCGGTGTAGCCCTCGCACACCACCACCTCGCCCGCGTCGACCACGTCGGTCTTCGCCCAGTTGAGGGCGTAGAGCGTTCGGCTTTTCGAGTACAGCGGCGTTTCCGGCGAGTTCTTGTACTTCGGCCCCTCGCCGCCGGGCAGGATGCGCCCGCCGAAGGCCACGGGCTTCCCCGAGGCGTCGAAGATGGGGAACATGATCCGGCCTCGGAAGGCGTCGGTCTGCCGGTGGTAGCGGTTGAGGAAGCCGAGGCCGGTGTCCTGCAGCACGTCGTCGGGGAGCTTGAGCGCGGCCGACAGGGCGTGCCACTCGTCGGGCGCCCACCCGATGCGGAAGGCCCGCACTGTGTCGCCGCCGTAGCCGCGCGAGCGGAGATAGCCGCGGGCCGCCGCTGCGTCGGGCGACGACAGCAGGCGCTGGTGGTACCACTCCACGGCGCGCTCCATGGCGTCGACGAGCACCGAGCGCCGTTGGCGGTCCTTGCCCTCGGCGGCGTCGTCGTAGCGGAGCTGGATGCCCGCCCGCGACGCCAGCCGTTCCACGGCCTCGGCAAAGTCGAGGTGCTCGACCTCGCGCACGAACGTGATGACGTCGCCTTTGGCCTGGCAGCCGAAGCAGTAGTACAGGCCTTCCTCGGCGTTGACGGAGAACGACGGCGACTTCTCGGCGTGGAACGGGCACAGGCCGACGTAGCGACGACCGACCCGGCGCAAGGCGATGTGCTCGCTCGCCACCTGCACGAAGTCGGTGGCGGCGCGGACCCTGGCGACATCCTCGGCGACGATTCCCACGTCGGCGACCGTACAGCGTCTCAGCGAGCGGGAAGCGGGCGTCCCGTCGGGTCTGCGACGTGTGTCATCCTCGCGCTCCCCCGGTGAAGCTCCACGACGCCAGGTGGAGGCTGGGCGCCCACACGTCGCCGTTGGCGAGCATGGCGTCGTTGCCCACGCCGAGGACCGCTCCGGGCGCCAAGGCGGCGACGAAGGACTGGGTGAAGCGGAGGTTGTTCACCGCGCCGGTGATGCGCCCGTCCTCCACGAGGAAGGTCCCGTTGCGCGTGAGGCCGGTGACGACCTGGGTCTTGGGATCGAGCACCCGGCAGTAATTGAACTCGGTGACGAGCAGGCCCCTCGCCATGCGGCCGACGAGCGCCTCCTGCGAGGCGTCGCCGCCCGCCAGGAACAGGTTGACGGGGACGGGCCCGTAGCCCTCGTTGCTCGCGTGGCCGGTGCTCTCGGCCCCCGCCCGCGCCGCCGTGCGCCGGTCGTGCACGGCGCCGACGGTCACGCCGTGGCGCACGAGGTCGAGCCGCCGGCGGGGCGTGCCCTCACTGTCGAACGTGAGCCCCACCGCCCGGTGGTCGGCGGCGTCGTCGACCAACGCGATCCGCTCGTCGAACTGCTGCTCGCCCGGCCGCGCGAACGACTGCCCGTCTGTGATCGCCTTGCCGTTGAAGCCGTAGAAGGCGAGGAACCGCACCACCTCGGCCACCGCCATCGGCCCGAGGACCACTTCGTAGTCGCCCGGCTCCAGATCCTCTGCGTCCGTGGAGCGACGGGCGCGCTCCGCCGCCAGCATGCCCAGCGCGTCGCCGTCCACGTCGGCCAGGCGGCTGCTCGTGCGATGGGCGCTGCCCGCCGAGCTCCCCGTCCGGTGGATGCCGTCGAGGGCCGCTGTCGTCACCCGGCCGTGCAGCCGCTGGCCTGCGCTGTTGGCGAAGGCGACCTCGGTGGCTTCGGTCATGCAGTAGCCCGCGGCGTTCAGGTCGGGGGCGGCCCGCACGAAGTCGCGCGCCTGCACGGCCCGCTCGTCGGGCGCGGCACGGTCGGTGGCCTCGTCGTAGGCGAGGTTGCCGGGCGCAGGCGCGGGCGGCGCCAACCCGGCCCAGTCGGGGTCGACGGGGCGCAGGCGAGCGGCCGCCAGCGTGTCCTCCACCAACCCGGCCAGCTCGTCGGGCGCCGTGCGCGTGGTCGACGCCCCGGCCAGCCGGCCGTCGACCGCCACGCGGAGGTCGAGGCGGCACAGCGCCTCACCGACGTTCTGGTGGACGAAGGAGTTGGCGAAGCGGGTGAGCGACGACACGCCGGCCGTCGTCGTCACCTCGGCCTCCGCCCGGTCTCCGACCAGCCGCAGGACCTCGTCGCATACGTCGAACAGCGCGCTCACCGAACGCCCACCCGGACGTTGCGGAAGCGGGCGGGCGGGGCGGGATGGCCCGTGTGGCCGATCTGCATGGGCTGGCCCTTGCCGCAGTTGGGGACGCCCCAGAGCCGCCACTCGTCACGATTGCCGACGCGGTCGAGCGAGCCCCAGAAGTGCGGGGTGATTCCCGTGTAGGTGGGGTTGCGCAGCATGCGCCCCAGACGGCCGTCCTTGATCTCCCAGGCGATCTCGCAGCCGAACTGGAAGTTGAGGCGGCGGTCGTCGATCGACCACGAGCGGTTCGTCGCCATGTGGATGCCGTCGGCCGTGTCGGCGACCATCTCCTCCAGCGAGGAGTCGCCGGGCAGCAAGGCGACGTTCGTCATGCGCACCATCGGCAGGCGGTTGTAACCGTCGGCGCGCATCATGCCCCCCGATGTGAGCCCGGCGATGGCCGCCGACGTCCGACCCGACAGCACGCCGACCCACGTGCCCTCGTGGACGATGGGCACGGCCTGGGCAGGCGTGCCCTCGTCGTCGTAGCCGAAGGTGCCCAGGGCGCCGACCAGCGTGGCGTCCGCAGTGATGTTCATCAGCTCCGAGCCGTAGCGGAAGGAGCCGAGCGTCGACAGGTCGAGGAACGACGTGCCCGCGAACGCCGCCTCCCACCCGAGGATGCGGTCGAGCTCTGTGGCGTGACCGACGGACTCGTGGATCTGGAGCGCCACCTGGCTGCTCTCCAGCACCAGGTCGGTGACGCCCGCCGGGCACTCGGGCGCCGAGAGCAGCGCCACCGCCTCCTCGGCGATGCGGGGTGCGTGGGCGGGCAGGTCGAACCCGCGGATGATCTCGTAGCCGCCCGTCTGCCACTGCCCGAACGACTGCGGGTACGAGCGGCGCTGCGTCTCCGTCTCGCCGACTGCGGTGGCGTCCATGTAGCAGCCCGACTCGACGAGCCGTTGCGAGATGCGGTGACCATGGCTGGAAACGAACCACTTGCGTGTCTCGAAGAAGCCCATCGACGCGCGCGCCAACGCCACTCCGTCGGTTGCCGACAGCAGCCGGGTGACGTCTACCAGGAGGTCGGCTTGCTCGGCGAGGGAGACCCGCAACGGGTCCTCGACACACGGGGTCTCGTAGTGGTCGACGGCGACGGGCGCATCGGCCATTGTCAACGGCGGCCCCGGCACCTGCGCCGAGGCGCGGGCGATGGCGGCGGCCGTCTCCCCTGCCCGCCGGGCGGCGGCGGTGGTGAGCTCCGGGGTGGCGTAGAAACCCCACGACGACCCGACGAGCGCCCGCACACCGACGCCGGCCGACTCGCCCTGCGAGAGCTCCTCGACGACCTCGTTCTCGGCTCGGAGGTGGCGGGTACGCCGCACCATCACACGGGCGTCCGCGTACGACGCACCCGCTGCCAGCGCGCCTTCGACCGCCGCCGCCGCCTCGTCGAACACGACGCTTATGCGGTACCGCTGAGCCCTGCGTCGGCGCCGAGGATGGCCTGGGCGGCGGCCAGCCGGGCGATCGGCACGCGGAACGGCGAGCAGCTCACGTAGTGCAAGCCGACCTCGGCGAACAGCTCGATGGACTCGGGGTCGCCGCCGTGCTCGCCGCACACGCCGAGCTTGATGTCGGGCCGGGTGGCCCGGCCCCGCTCGACGGCGATGCGCACCAGCTCGCCCACGCCCGACTTGTCGAGGGTGTCGAACGGGTTGCGCTTGAGCAGGCCCTGCTCCAGGTACTCGCTCATCATGCGGCCCTCGACGTCGTCGCGGCTGAAGCCGAACGTCATCTGGGTGAGGTCGTTGGTGCCGAAG
>JAHWLA010000031.1 GCA_019347595.1 Actinomycetota bacterium | reverse complement strand
GCAGCTGGTGCCCCGGGAGCACCTGCTGTCGGCCATCACCCTCAACTCGGTGCAGTTCAACGCCGCCCGCGCCATCGGCCCCGCCGTGGCCGGGCTGCTGCTCTACACCCTCGGGCCCGGGCTGGCGTTCCTGCTGAACGGCCTGTCGTTCGGGGCGGTGATCCTCGCCCTGCTGCTCGTGCGCAACCGCGCCGTGCCCCCGCGCGCCCGCCCCGGCGGCGGCGTGCTGCGCCAGTTCGGCGACGCCATCGCCTACGCCCGCGTGCACCGCGGCATCCTCACCGCCATGGGCATCGCTCGCCACGACGCCCTCAGTGCCGTGCGCTTCTCGCTGGGGTGGTCGACCACCGACGACGACATCGACCTCGCCCTCAGCGCAGTCCCCGCGGCAGTCGAGCGGCTGCGATGAGGGTCCTCGTCGCCATGTCGGGTGGGGTCGACTCGTCCGTGGCTGCCGCGCTCCTGCAAGAACAAGGCCACGACGTCGTGGGCGCCACCATGAAGCTGTGGGGCGGGCCCAGCGACTCGGGGTGCTGCTCGGTGGCCGACGTGGAGGACGCCCGCCGCGTCGCCCAGCAGCTCGGCATCACCCACCACGTCTTCAACTTCACCGATGACTTCGACACCCACGTGGTGGCGCCCTACGTCGACGCCCACGCCCACGGCGACACGCCGAACCCGTGCGTCGAGTGCAACCGCCACCTCAAGTTCGACCGCTTCCTGCGCCGGGCCGACCAGTTGGGTTTCGACGCCGTGGCGACCGGCCACCACGCCCGCGTCGTCACCACGCCCGACGGCAGCCGCCGCATCGCTCGCGGCGCCGACCGGGCCAAGGACCAGTCGTACGTCCTCTACATGCTCGGCCAGGACCAACTGGCGCGCACCCTGCTACCGCTCGGCACCACGACCAAGGACGACGTCCGCGCCATCGCCGCGGCGCGCAACCTGCGCACGGCCACCAAGCCCGACAGCCAGGACGTCTGCTTCATCACCTCCACCGGCGGACGCGAAGCCTTCCTCGGCGAACGCATCCCGATGCGCCCCGGTCGCGTCGTCGACGCGGCCACGGGCGCAACGCTCGGCACGGTGCCCGCCGTCGAGCTGGTCACCGTCGGCCAGCGCCGCGGCCTCGACATCGGCGGCAACAACGAGCGGCGCTATGCCGTCGCCGTCGACATGGCAACGGCCACCGTCACGGTCGGTCCGCTCACCGACGTGCTCAGCGACCGCATCGCCATGACGCAGACGACGTGGGCGACCACGCCGCCTCATGCCGGACACCGCGTGCTCGTGCAGTGGAGCGCCCATGGCCGCCCGGCCGCGGCCACCTGGGACGGCGACGGCGTCACGCTGACCGAAGCGCAGCGCCGCGTGGCGCCCGGCCAGAGCGTGGTCGTCTACGACGGCGACACTGTGCTGGGTGGCGGAATCGCCGGCCGATGACCACGCGATGAACGAGCGCCCGCCCCGTCAGGCCACTGCCACACAGGCCCTGCTCGCCATCTCCCTGTTGTTCGTGGCCGGCCTCGTCATCGGCTTCATCCTCGGCCGCACCATCTAGCTACTCGACCGGCAACCGCCGGGCCGCCGCCTCGGTGAGCACGGCGCCCGGCCGCGTCGGCGAGAACAACAACCGGGCCGACGAGCCGGACTCGCCGCCTCGATTGCCCGGCACCGTCAGCACCATCGGCACCTTCTCCCGCAGCACCAACTCGACGGCCAACCCCGGCGCGCCCTTGGTCAGGTCGAGCGAGTCGGTGTCGGCGGGCGCCAGCCGCAGCACGTCGACGAGCTTGCGCGGGAACAGCACCGGGTCGAGCAGCGCGTGGGCGTCGTGCAGCACCACGCCGGCGGGGACGAAGACGAACCACCGCCGCGACAGCGCGTGCAGCGCCCGCCACGCCACCACTGCCGCGGGCACCCCGACGACGAGCACGACGGCGCCGAGAACGACCCGGTCGGCCGCGACCAACAACGCGCCGCCGACGGGCGCGCCGACCGCAATCGCCCACGCCGCCTGCACCGTCCCCAACAGCACGGCACCCGGCGGCCGCAGCGGGAAGCGCCGCTCGTTGGGATAGGCGGAGCCGTTCACGAACGCCACGCCGACCTCCGCCGCGAAGGCGACGGCGACCACGACCAACGCACCGAGCAGCGCCCCGAGCAGAACTGCCACCGACACCGCGCCCTCAACCGCGGACCACACTGCCAACACCATCGCCGCGGGCGCCACCACGCGGACGGCCGTCAGGCTGACGGGATGGGGGACGAGCGTTGCCAGGAGCACGACGGCCCACACCCCCCACGCCAGGGTGGAGCCGACGACCTGCACGTCGCGGGACCGCGAATCCAACGCCGACGCCAATGCCGATCCGAGGGTCAAGGGGAGCACGGCCCAGCCGATACGAAGAAGGAAAGTGAGGAGGCGGGTCGGCGACACGGTCGGCCAGGACTCTGGCAGGGGCGGGCGTCGATTTGCCACTCGGCCCCGCATCTCGGTACGAAGAAGGTCCACAAGCCGCGTGGGGGGCGATGTGAACACCACTGCGAGGACAACGGGGGCGACGGGCAAGCCGGTGCTGCCGACTGCCGCGGCCACGGCGGTCGGAAGCATGCCCCACATCGATCCCGATGTCGCCGCCGCCCTGTCGCTCGACCTGCTGCCCAACCTCCCGGCCGCTCCGCAACTGCCGCGCCGTGACGTGCGCGAGGGGATGCTCGCCCAGTCGGTCGACGGCATGAGCGGGGTCGCCGTCGCAGGTGACGGTTCGCTCCGCGTCGACCGGGCCGGCTTCGATCCCGAGCAGCCGATCGACACCTCGTTCGACGGCGAGGGGTGGCGGGGCCTGCGCGTTTTCCTGGCCGCGGCACGCACGCGGCGCGGCCCGGTGAAGCTGCAACTGACGGGCCCGTTGACCCTCGGCATCGCCTTGGCCGAGGCGGGCGTCGAGACCGACGCCGCCTTCGCCGCCGCCGCCAATGCCGTCACCACGCGAGCCCGCGCCCTCGTGTCGTACGCGTCCGACGCCTTGCCGGGCTCCGGCCTCGTCGTCGTCCTCGACGAGCCCGGCCTCGGCGCCTGGGGCAGCGACCGCCTGCCGCTGAAGGGTGACGATGTCGTCGACCTCCTCTCCAGCGGGCTGGCGTCGCTCGGCCCCCGCGTCGTAACCGGCGTCCACTGCTGTGGCGAGATCGACTGGAAGCTCGCCACCGCCGCAGGTCCCGACCTGGTGTCGCTGCCTGTCACCCCCGGGCTGGTCGACGCCGCCCCCACGCTGGCCGCCTTCCTCGAGCGCGGCGGTCTGATCGCATGGGGCGTGGTCCCGACCGACCGCCCCATCGGCACCGACCCCGACCCGCTGTGGCGGCGCTTGGCCGACCTGTGGTGCGACATGACGCGGGCGGGTTGCGATCCCATCCGACTGCGTCAGCAGGCGCTCGTCACGCCCGCCTGCGGGCTGGCCAACCACGACCCGATCCAGGCCGCCCAGATCCTCGACCTCACCATGGGCGTGGCCGAGCGGGTGCACTCGCAGGCCGTCGCCATCCGCATGTCGGTGGGCGCCTGAGCGCAGACGGCCGCCGCTAACGTCGGCGGCGTGAGCAGTCAGAGCCCGGCGGAGCGCGCCGACGAGCTACGGCGGCTGATCGAGCACCACAACGTCCGCTACCACCAGTTGGACGAGCCGGAGATCAGCGACGCCGAGTACGACGCGCTGGTGCGCGAGCTGGCCGCGCTGGAGGAGACCAACCCGGAGCTGCAAACGCCGGACTCCCCGACGCAGCAGGTGGGCGCGGTCCCGTCGGCGTTGTTCGCCCCCGTGCAACACCGCGCCCGCATGATGTCGCTCGACAACGCCACCTCGTTCGAGGAGCTGTTGGCCTGGGGCAAGCGCATGGAGCGCTTCATCTCCGGCGACGTCGACTACGTCTGCGAGCTCAAGATCGACGGGGTGGCGATCTCGCTCCTCTACGAGGACGGCCGCTACGTGCGGGCCGCTACCCGCGGCGACGGGTCGGTGGGGGAGGACGTCACCGACAACATCGCCACCATCGCGGCCATCCCCGAGCGCCTCGCCGTCGCCGATGCGCCTGCCGTCCTCGAGGTGCGGGGCGAGGTCTACATGCCGATGCCCGCGTTCGAGGCCCTGAACCGCAAGCAGGTCGAAACCGGCGAGCGACTGTTCGCCAACCCCCGCAACTCGGCGGCCGGGTCGCTCCGGCAGAAGGACCCCAAGATCACGGCGGGCCGCGAGTTGTCGTTCTGGACGTACCAGATCGGCGAGCTGGTGGGCGGGCCGGCGTTCACCCGCCACCGGGACACGCTCCAGTGGCTGGCCGAGGCCGGTTTCCCCATCAACCCGGAGCTGCGCGTGCTCGACACGCTCGACGAGGTGCACGCCTTCTGCCGGCACTGGGAGGAGCACCGCCACGACCTCGACTACGAGATCGACGGTGTGGTCGTGAAGGTCGACGACCTCGCCCAGCGCGGCGAGCTGGGGTCGACGTCGAAGGCGCCCCGCTGGGCCATCGCCTACAAGTTCCCGCCGGAGGAGCGCACCACCAAGCTGCTCGCCATCGACGTTTCGATCGGCCGCACGGGCCAGGCCACGCCGTTCGCCCGCATGGAGCCGGTGTTCGTGGGGGGTTCCACCGTCGGCGTCGCCACCTTGCACAACGAGGACCAGGTGCGCCTCAAGGACGTGCGCCCCGGAGACACGGTGATCGTGCGCAAGGCCGGCGACGTCATCCCCGAGGTCGTGGGGCCGGTGCTGAGCCTGCGCCCCGACGGGACCGAACCGTGGCGCTTCCCCCAGGCGTGCCCCGTGTGCGGCACCGAGCTGGTGCGCCAGGAGGGGGCCAGCGCCACCTTCTGCATGAACGTCGAGTGCCCGGCACAGACGCGCGGGCGCATCGAGCACTTTGCGTCGCGTGGCGCCATGGACA
Source organism: Actinomycetota bacterium (assembly GCA_019347595.1). Lineage (GTDB taxonomy): Bacteria > Actinomycetota > Acidimicrobiia > Acidimicrobiales > JAHWLA01 > JAHWLA01. Next base: position 11,310 of record JAHWLA010000031.1, on the reverse strand, counting down.
TCGAGGGGCTCGGCGAGCGGACGGTCGGGCTGTTCGTCGACGAGGGGCTGCTGCGCGATCCCGGCGACATCTACTCGCTCGACTTCGAGCGAGTGCGACAGCTCGAAGGCTTCGGCGACATCAGCGTGCGCAAGCTCCAGGACGCCATCGAGGCGTCGAAGTCCCGGCCGCTCGGCAACCTGCTCGTCGGCTTGTCGATCCCGCACCTCGGCTTCACGTCGTCGATCGTGCTCGCCCGCGCCCTGGGCCACCTCGACCGCATCATGACCGCGACCGCCGACGAGATCGCCGAGGTGGAGGGCATCGGCCCGACGATCGCCCAGAGCGTGTGCGAGTTCTTCGCCACCGAGCAGAACCGCGCCGTCATCGAGAAGCTGCGCGACGCCAGGGTGAACTTCGAGGGACCGGCTGCGCCCACGGAGCCGCAGACGCTGGCCGGCATGTCGGTGGTGGTGACCGGCACGCTCGAGGGGTTCTCGCGGGAGGGCGCGGAGGAGGCCATCGTGCGGCGGGGCGGCAAGTCGCCGGGCAGCGTGTCGAAGAAGACGACGGCTGTGGTGGTGGGGGAGTCGCCGGGCGCCGCCAAGCTCACCAAGGCAGAGGAGCTCGGCGTTCCCGTCCTCGACGAGGCGGCCTTCGTCCGCCTGTTGGAGACCGGCGAGCTACCCCAGTGAGAAGCACCAGCTGAACTCCTGGAGCGGCGCGTCAGCGGTTGTGTTGTCCACGAACTCCACCGTCGGGCACGTGCGTCCCGGCGCGAACTGCTCCACCAGCTTCCCGGGGCCCGGCGTGTAGCTGTAGCGGTTGAGGCCCTCGATGACCTCCAGGTCGCCGCCCCCGATCGCCTTGCCCTGGATGACGAGGGCACGCGCCACGTAGCCGGGCTGGAGCTCCACGAACACTGTGGTCTGGCGGGCCAACTGGTCGCCGGGGTCGGGGTAGACGGTGCGCACAGCCGGGTTGGTGAGGCGCGTCTCGCGCTCGGGCTCGGCCAGGGAGAAGGCCAGGATTGTCCCGCCGACGGCCGCGGCCAGGATGAGCGAGATCACGATGCGCCGGGGGGTGAACAGCGGCGCCCGGGTCTTACCGTTCGTCATGCTGGGGGAGCCTCACGTCGGGGAACAGGGATGCGCCGAGGGCGAGCAGGCCCACGACGACGGCGGCCACCGTCAGCTCGGCCAGTCGGAGGACGAGGGGGGTGCCGGGCGCCGTCACTGCGGCCAGCATCCCCGCCAGCTCCCACAACAGCAAACCGAACCAGGCGGCCGCCCACCGCCGGGCCACGCCGACGCAGAACGGGAACTTCATCGCCAGCATGGTGACCACCAACCCCGCTGCCCGCCCGCCGTTCCACACCACCACGGTGATGAGGGCGGCCGCCTCCACGGCGCCCAGGACAGCCGCCCAGCGGAGCGCCCACCCGCGGTCGGTCATCCCGGGCGTTCCTCGACGAGGCGGCGCGACAGGCGGCGGTTGAGGACCTCGATGCGCGTGCGCAGCTCGCCGTCGGGCAAGCCATCGCGGGCGGCCTCCATCACCTTCCAGATGCGGGGGTAGAGGATGCCCTCCACGTCGTTGGCCATGCGGGTCGACACCTCGCCCATGGTCAGGCGCACGAGCAACGCCCGCAACGGGTGCGCCAGCAGGTGGGGGATGGGATCGCCGTGGTCCTGGGCCTCCTGCTCCAGCCGGTCGACGAGGGCTTGGAGCTCGTCGCTGTCCCACAAGCCGCCCCGCCGCACGAACTCCTCCAGCTCATCGACGAGCTCCGGCCGCATGACCCGCCATTCTGGTCCGTAGATCCGGCGCCAGGGCGCCGGATCTACGGACCAGAACGAGGTCCACGGGCAGGGGGGCGGGGGGCGGTAGCCTCGAAACGTGGCCCCGTCGCGCATTGTCGACCACGTGGGACGCGTCCTCGGCGACCGCTACCGCCTCGTCGCCCCTGTCGGCACAGGGGCGTCGGCGCACGTCTTCCTGGCCGACGACGTCTCGTTGCGCCGTCGCGTCGCCGTGAAGGTGCTGCACGCCGCGCTGGCCGACGACGAGTCGTTCCTGCGCCGGTTCCGGGCCGAGGCCCAGGCGGCCGCCGCCCTCAACCACCCCCACATCATGCGGGTGTTCGACTGGGACGAGGCCGAGGACGGCCCCTACGTCGTTCTCGAGCACCTGGCGGGCGGGAGCCTGCGCGACCTGCTCGACCGCGGCGTCCGGCTCACGCCGGAACAGGCGGTCCTCGTCGGGCTCCAAGCGGCCCGCGGCCTCGACTACGCCCACCGCCGCGGCCTCGTGCACCGCGACATCAAGCCCGCCAACCTTCTCTTCGACGACGAGGGCCGGCTGTGCATCGCCGACTTCGGCCTGGCCCGGGCGCTGGCCGAGGCGGCCTGGACGGAGCCCGCGGGCGCCGTGCTCGGCACCGCCCGCTACGCATCCCCGGAACAGGCGCAGGGCTCGTCGGTCGACGGCAAAGCCGACGTCTACGCGCTGGCCCTCGTGCTGGTGGAAGCGGTCACGGGGTCGGTGCCCTTCGCCGCCGACACCACCCTCGCCACGCTCATGGCCCGCGTGGGCGCCACCCTCGACCCGCCCGCCGAGCTCGGCCCGCTCGGTCCCGTGGTACGGGTGGCCGCCACCCCCGAGCCGGGCGACCGTCTCGACGCGGGCGCCTTCGTGGCCGCCCTCGAGCGGGTGGCCGCCGAGCTAGCCGCCCCCGAGCCGATCCCGGTCGTCGTCGCCGACCACACCACCGAGCCCGCCCCGATCGCCCCGCCTCGCGACCTTACCGAGCACGGCCTGGCCCACGCCCGCCTCTACGACCGCGAGGCGGATGCCGACGCCGCCACGTTGTCGCCCGAAGCCACTCGCCGTCGGCGGCGGTGGCCTTGGGTGGCACTGCTGGCCCTTGTCGCCATCGCCGCGCTGGGCGGCGGGGCCTACGCAGTCATGCAGGCGACCAAGCCGACGCATCCTGTCCCGTCGTTGCGGGGCATGGACGTGGCCCAGGCACGGGCCGAGGTGGCCGACGAGAAGTTCGAGGTTCGGGTGGCGCGCGAGGAGTTCGACGAGACGGCGCCGGCAGGCAGCATCCTCGACCAGGACCCCTCCAGCGGGAAGCTGAAGGAGGGCGAGACCATCCGCCTCGTCGTCTCGCGAGGCCCGCCGCCGCGCGACGTGCCCGCCCTCGACGGGGTCGATCGGGCGACAGCCGAGGAGCGGCTGGCCGCTGCGGGGTTCGCCGCCAAGTTCGGCGGCCGTTTCGACGAGCAGGTGCCGAAGGGCACGGTGCTCGACTGGCAGCCGCGCGGCGTGCAGCCCAAGGGCACCGAGATCGTCGTCACGCTCTCCGAAGGTCCCACGCCGAAACCGCTCGCCGACGTGACCGGCAAGACCTACGACGAGGCCGCCAAGATCCTCACTGCCGCCGGGTTGGTCCCCGTGCGCAAGGACGTTTTCGACGACGAGGTGGAGGCGGGCAAGGTCGTGTCGACCGCGCCCGCGGCGGAGACGCCGGTGGCTCGCGGCGCCCGCATAACGGTGAATGTCTCCAAGGGCCCGGAGCAGGTCCCCGTCCCCAACGTCGTCGGCCGCACGATCGCCGAGGCTCGCGCCGCCATCGAGGCGGCAGGCCTCCAGGTCGACGGCGTCTTCGGGCCGCCCAAGGCCACACGGGTGTTCCAGACCGACCCGGGCGCAGGCGTCAAGGTGAAACGGGGGACGGCGGTCGCGTTGTACGTCCGCTGAGGGTCGTAGCTAAGTTCCCTCAATGGCAACGAGCGGTAAGGGGACGCGGGCACTCGACGGACGGGTAGCCATCATCACCGGGGCGGGAAGAGGGCTCGGGCGGGAGTACGCGTTGTTGTTCGCGGCGGAGGGCGCCAAGGTGGTCGTCAACGACCTGGGGGGCGCCATCGACGGTTCGGGTGACGACCGGACGCCCGCCCAGCAGGTGGTCGACGAGATCGCGGCCATGGGAGGCGAGGCGGTCGTCAACGCCGACAACGTGGCCGACTGGGAGGGTGGCAAGCGGCTCGTCGACAGCGCCATCGAGGCCTTCGGCGACGTGCACGTCCTGGTGAACAACGCGGGGATCCTGCGCGACCGGTCGCTGGTCAACATGTCCGAGGCCGAGTGGGACGACGTCATCGAGGTGCACCTCAAGGGCCACTTCGTCCCGACCCGATGGGCGGCGGCGCACTGGCGCGAGCAGCACAAGGCGGGCGAGACCGTGCGCGCATCGGTGATCAACACGTCGTCCACGTCGGGTCTGCTCGGCAACCCGGGGCAGACGAACTACGGCGCCGCCAAGGCGGGCATCGCCGCCTTCACCCAGATCTGCGCCATGGAACTGGCCAAGTACGGCGTGCGCTCCAACGCCATCGCGCCCGCGGCGCGCACCCGTCTGACCGAGGCGACGCCGGGCCTCAGCGACGTTGTCCGGGCGCCCGACGAGCCCGACCGGTTCGACGTGTGGGACCCCGCCAACGTGGCGCCGCTCGTCGCCTACCTGGCCAAGGAGGACTGCGCGGTGAGCGGCAAGGTCTTCTTCGCGCAGGGCGGCAAGGTGCAGCTCTTCCAGCCGTGGACGTTGACGACGGCGATCGAGCAGAACGACCGGTGGACGATCGCCGAGCTGGAGATCGAGATGCAAAAGCTCGTCGGCGGATAGAACCCGCGGGATGACTAGACACATCGGGTCATTCGCGATTTGGTGCTGTCCGCTAAACGCCGAGTTGTCGTATCCTGAGCATCAGCAGCAGGGTCCAAGAGGGCGGCGTTGCTGAGGCAGTGTTCCCCAGCCGCTGCCGGTGCCGCCGCCCCCTTGGACCCTGCTCTTTCGCGTCCCGGGCCGGTATGACGAGGTGACGCCGAAGGGTGACGACGAGGCCCTCACCGTCGGGGCCACCGGCGACGACGAGGTCGTCGTCGTCCCCTGGCCGCTCCTGCTCCGCCACCGCGTCGTCGGGCGCATCCAGGAGGGCGCGCGCTACCGCTGGTGGATCCTGTGGTCGGTGCTGGGCGGGCTGTTCTCCGTCTACGCCGTCTTCACGCTCATCGCCGTCTCGCTGCCGCGCATCGCCGCCGAACTCGGGACGTCGACGAGCACCATGACGTGGGTCATCACCGGCCCGCTGCTGGCCATCGGCGTGACGGCGCCGGTGTCCGGCAAGTTGGGCGACGTCTACGGGCACCGCCGCATGTTCCTCGCCGGGCTCGGCGGCTCGTGCCTCTTCGCCGTCGTCAGCGCGCTCGCCCCCACGGCCGGGACGCTGATCGCCGCCCGCATGCTGGCGGCCGTCATGGGTGGCGCCGCAGGCTCGGCGTGCATGGCCATCATCTTCGCCTCCTTCCCCCCGCACGACCGGGTGAAGGCCATGGGGTTCTGGTCGCTGGTCGGCGCCGGGGCTCCGGTGATCGGAGCGGCCGTGGGCGGACCGGTGGTGGAGGCGGTGGGATGGCGCTGGGTTTTCGCCGCCCAGGCGCCACTGGTCGCCGTCGCTGCAGTGGTCGCCGCCATGGTGCTCCCCGAGACCGCCCGCGCCGCCGCCCGTCGCATCGACTGGCCCGGCATCGCGCTCGTCACGGTGGCGGCCGTCAGCCTCCTGTTCGCGCTCAACCGCGGGCCGGTGTTCGGGTGGGGGCACCCCGTCGTCGTGGCGGCGTTCGTGGTCGCTCCCGTAGCAGCGGCCGCCTTCGCCGCCGTGGAGCGGCGCACCGACGCCCCGCTGATCCCGCTCGAATACCTGCGTCGGCGCAATTTCGTGTTCCCGGTGGGCGCCACCGCCTTCGCCCAGTTCGCCTACATGGGCGGCTTCATCCTGTCGCCATTGCTCCTGGCCGGTCCGATGTTCGACTACGGCGAGGCGCGCATCGGCTTCGTGGTGCTGTCGCGCCCGCTGGCCTTCTCGCTCACCGCGCCGGTCGCCGGCTACGTCGCCGTCCGCCTGGGGGAGCGGTCGGCGGCGGTCACCGGCGCCCTCGCGCTCATGGCGTCGATGGTCTTGTTCTCCACGGTCGACTCCGGCGAGGTGCGGACGGTGGTGTTCGCCCTGGTGCTGTCGGGGATGGCACTGGGAATCGCCTCGCCGTCGCTGGCGTCGAGTGTGGCCAACACCGTGGCCGACGAGGACCTCGGGATCGCGGGCGCGGCCCAGCAACTGCTGACGCAGGTCGGGGTGGTGGCCGGCATCCAGCTCATGCAGAGCGTGCAGGCGGCGCGGCTCGACGCCGTCGGCCTGGAGGACTCGTACGCCGATGCGTTCCTGGTGGGCACGGCGGCGGCGGCCGTGGCCGTGGTGTGCGCGGCGTTCGTGCGCAGCGCCGACCGCGGACGCGACGAAGGCGCCGCGGACGGCGCCTTCGATCGGGTATCGGGGTCGGAGGTCGTCGGTTAAGGACTTGCGCGGATTGGTACGGCCGCTATTCGCCGGAAGTCTCGTTTCGGCAGCCCCTGGGTGCCGAAACACGGTGCTGTGTTCGATGGTCGCCTCACCTATCGGCTCGGCTCCTAAGCGGTGACCTCTTGGATGCGGGCCTGCAGCTCCTGCGTGCCCGGGTCGGGCGACACCTGCTGCATGGCCATGAGCTTCGTCATGTCGCCCTGCACCTTGATTTTCCCGGCCATGAACGCCTGCATCCCGGCTTGCGGGTTGCCGTCGACGACGATGGCCTTGGCCGTGTCGTAGTCGAGGGTGACGGTCACGTCGGCGTTCTCCAGGTGCCCGAGGTCCATCTCCACCTCGCCGCCCGAGGTGTCCATGTGGGCATCGACGGCACCGGCGCCGAAGGGGACGTCGGTGATGATCTGGTTCATGCGGACTGTGTGGCCCGGCGCCTGGGTCTTCCCGCGGTATTCCTCACGGAGAGCCTTGACGGCGGCGATCCACTCGTCGCTCAGAAATGGGTGCTTGTCGGCCATGGCGGAACAGTAGCGGGTTGCTGCACGACGCGTGCTAGTTGGTTCGCTCGCCCTCGCGCTCGATGAGCACGACCCCGATCAAGGTGATGACGCCCGAGGCGGCGATGGCGTAGAGCCAGTGCGAGGCGGCCGCCCGGGCCGGGCGCTCGCCGCCTTCGGAGGGGACCTTCTCGCCGGGCTCGCGCGGGACGACGTCGATCACGCGCCACGTGCCGTCCTCCTTGACGAGCACGGCGGCGCCGTCGCTCTGGCGGCGTCCGCCCCCCTCGATGCGGGCGGTCAGGCGGAACGGCACGCGCGCCTGGTCGACGTCGACGACGGCCTTGCCCACCTCGAGGTCGCTGAACGTGCGCTCGTCGTCCTCGGCGTCGGCGGGGCGGACCTTGGCCGTGGCCTCCGGGGTGCCGTACTCGGCGGCGCGCTCCTCGGCGTCGGCCCGCAGGCCCTCGCGGCCGAGTTCGCTGACGGCCTGGAGCCACCGCTCGGTGATGCCCGCGGGGCGGGGCTCGCTGCGCCCGCACCCGATGGCGGTGAGGGCGAGCGTTGCCGTGGCGAGGAGGAGCAGCGCCCGCCTCATGCGTGGACCCCCGTGATGTCCTCCAGCTCCATGCCCTTGGTCTCCGGGAGGTAGCGCCACACCACGAATATGCCGGGCAGCCACAGGACCATGAGGAGGCTGACCGAGTCGCCGATGCTGCCGACCGCCCCGGTGGTGTGGTCGCCGAGGACGCCGACGAGCACGGGCCCGAACACGTAGCCGCCGATCTCGAAGATGTTGCGCACCCACGCGGCCGACTGGGCCCGCACGTCGGTGGGGAACAGCTCGCTGGCGAAGGCGCCGAGCACCGGCGCGGCCCCGAGGCCGAAGAACACGGCGAGGATGAGCGCGGGGAAGGCGAGCGTCTTGCTCTCCACCTGGAACAGCACCACGGCCCAGAAGGCGCCCATGACGAAGTAGAGCGTGGCGGTGGGTCGGCGGCCGATGCGTTCCATGAGCCGGCCGCAGACGACGTAGCCGACCACGCCGAGGCCGTAGGCGAAGATGATGTAGAAGCCGATCTCGGCCGAGGTGAAGCCCCGTTCTCGTTCGGCGTAGAACGCCCACCACGCTGTCGACCCGATGAGCGGCAGCGACCGGGCGAAGTGGATGAAGCCGACGGCCAGCAGCATGCGTCGGTTCGACGGCCGCCACGACTCCCACATCGACGGGCGCTTGATCACGCCGCCCGCGCCGGTGGCTTCCTGGCGTTGCTGCTCCTCGATGAAGCGGCGCGTCTCCTTGATGCGGCGGCGGAAGACGCTGAGGAGGAACAGGGGGAAGAGCCCGATGAGGTAGAGCGTGCGCCACTCGAGCGGCCCGTCCTGCACGCCGAGCTGGAGGAGGATGCCGATGACGATGACGCCGAGGGCCGCGCAGGCGAGGAGCGTACCCAGGGCGCGGCCGCGGCGCTGGGCGGGGAACTCCTCCACCACCATGGTGACGGCCGCCGCGTACTCCGCGCCCAGGAAGACGCGGGCGAGGAGCTGGAAGCCGGTGAACGACCAGATGTCCCACGAGAAGGCGGTCAGCGCCGTGAAGACGGTGTAGCCGACGACGCTCCACAACAGGAGCTTGCGCCGGCCCAGGTAGTCGCCGAGGCGGGTGAAGAAGAAGGCGGCGGCGGTGCCCAGCTCGATGACGCCGCGAGCCCAGCCCAGGGTGGACTCGGGCACCTGGAAGGTGTTCTGGATGTCGCCCAGCAGGAGGCTGAGGATCGAGTTGTCGTAGCCCTCGAAGAACGTCGCCGACACCAGCAGGATGAGCAGCATCTTGAGGTACTTGGGGCTGCGCTCGAGGTCGGGCGGGTGGACGGCGCCGATAGGCGGTTCGGCGAAGGCGCCCTCGCCTGCCTCGACCCAGGTTTCGACGTCGTCGGGCACCTCGACCACGCGGTCGACCACGCGGTCGACCGTCTGCCGACGTGTGCGCCTCGGCCTCTGCTCCGCTGCTGACACGACCCCTCCCCGTACCGGCGCCGCCCGATTTTCGGCAGGCTACCGGGTACAGTCGTTTCATGGTCGCCGCCACTCGGGGGGAGCGGATCGCGTCACGCACGCGGAACCCGAAGTGGCAGCATGCGCCGCTGCGCATCGAAATGTCGGAGTGCATCAACTGCGACACCTGCCTGCGGCACTGCCCGCCCCAGTTCGGCGCCATCTTCAACCACGGGATCGACGTGATCATCGTCCCCGAGCTGTGCTCCGGGTGCGGGAAGTGCCTGCCCCCGGTGTGTCCTGTCGACTGCATCTACGAGGACCCGACGTGGTCGCCCGCTCCCCCCGACTGGTGGGAGGAGCCGCTCGGGCCGGAGGATCCCTATGTCTGACGGTGTGTTGGTGCTGCACGGCTTCACGGGGAGCCCGCAGTCCTTGCAGGGGCTGGCCGACGCCTTCGCGGGGGCGGGCTACGAGGTGTCGCTGCCGACGCTGCCCGGCCACGGGACCCGGATGGAGGACATGATCCCGACCCGCTGGGACGACTGGGTGGCGTGCGCCTTGTCGGCCTACGACGACCTGGCTGCCCGGTGCTCGCGGGTGCTGGTGGCTGCGTTGTCGATGGGCGGTGCGCTGGCGTGCCGGGTGACCGTCGACCGGCCCGACGGCGTGGTGGGGCTGGTGCTGGTGAACCCCATCGCCGAACCGCCGGGGGAGGCGCTGTTCGACATCCTGCGGGCGGCGCTCGACCAGGGGTTGGAGGTGTCGCCCGGGATCGGGTCCGACATCGCCAAGCCGGGGTCGGTGGAGAACGCCTACGACGGGGCGCCTATCGCGCCCGCGCTGTCGATGTACGAGGGGGTGCGGGAGCTGGCGCCCCGGCTGGCGGAGGTGCGCTGCCCGGTGCTGTTGTTCACCAGCCCGCAGGACCATGTGGTGCCGCCGCCCAACTCCGACTACCTGGCTGCGTCGGTGTCGGGGCCGGTGGAGCGGGTGACGTGCGAGCGGTCGTACCACGTGGCCACGCTCGACTGGGACCGCGAGGACATCGAGCAGCGGGCGGTCGACTTCGCCCGCAAGATCTTCGCCGCCGCCTGAGCTGTTCGTTCTGGAGGCAAATCCGCCCGCTCAGCGGGCATTTCTGCCTCCAGATCGGGTGACTGTCGCACCTCGTCGCTTGACTGGTGCGCCATGGAACGCGCCATCGCCCGCTGGGCACGCCGCCAACACGGCCTGATCACCCGTGACCAAGCGCTCGACGCCGGCCTTTCGTCGTCTGCGCTCTCCCGCCGGGTCGCCACCGGCGCCTGGCGCCGGGTGGCGGCCGGTGTCTTTGCCCTCGTCTCCTCGCCCGCCACCTGGCGGCAACGGCTCCTGGCCGCCTGCCTGGCTGCCGGCCCCTTCGCCGTCGCTTCGCATCGCAGCGCGGCGGCCCTGTTCGGCCTGTCCGGCATCCCGCCCGGCGCCGTCGAGATCGCCGTGCCGAGGGGGCGCTCGCATCGCAGCGACTTGGCCGTGGTCCACCAGGTCCGTGACCTGCCGGCCGGCGACGTCACGCGCATCGACGGTATCCCGGTGACCCGGCCCGCCCGCACGCTCGTTGACCTCGCCGCCGTCGTCTCGCCACGCGCCCTCGAAGAGGCGGTCGACGACGCCCTGTGCCGCCGACTGGTGACGTTGTCCCGTCTCGACCGCCGTGCCGAGGCGCTGGCCCAACGGGGACGCGCGGGCGCCGCCAACCTGCGCGCCATCCTCGCCACCTGGCACGACGGCGGGTTGCTGCCCCAGGAGACGGCCGAGGCTCGGCTGTTCCGACGGCTGGTGCACTCCGGGCTCCCGCCCCCGGAACGCCAGCACGAGGTGTGGAGCGACGGCCGCTTGCTCGGCCGGCTCGACCTGGCCTGGCCCGACGCCAGGGTGGGCTTCGAGCTCGACGGCTTCCGGTGGCACGGCACGCCACGCGCGCACCGCCGCGACATCGCCCGCCACAACGGGCTCAAAGCGCGGGGCTGGACGGTGTTCCAGGCCACGCCCGCGGACCTCGTGGACGACGCCGCCCACTTGGGGGCGCTGGTGGCGCCGTTGCTCGACCCGACCGCCGCCGACCCACCCGTGGAGGTGCGCCGACCCGCCTAGCATCGGTTCCCATGCCGGAACGCCTGACGCCTGCCGACGTCGCCCATGTGGCGAAGCTGGCACGGCTCGATGTGACCGAAGAGGAGGTCGATCTGTTCGCCGAGCAGCTCGCCGCCGTCCTCGATCACGCCACCGATGTCGCTGCCCTCGACACCGCCGGCGTGCCGCCGACGGCGCATCCGCTGCCGCTCAAAAACGTGCTCCGGCCCGACGATCCGCGGCCCAGCCTCGACCGGGACGAGGTGCTGGCCATGGCGCCCGAGGTCGAGGAAGGCCGCTTC